>JALZWJ010000386.1 GCA_023300065.1 Akkermansiaceae bacterium | reverse complement strand
GCGCCGGTGGTGGCGCTGAAGACGGGGTCGGCGACGCCGGAGGGAGAATGCGAATCAGGAGAGAAAGAATGAGCCTCTATCGATTTGAGAGTCTATCTTTGATCCTCTCGGGATCTTGTCTCAGGTCGAGAACGGCAATGACCAAGACCCGGTCACCCGAAACGGAGTAGAAGGCCGCGAGGTGGCTTTTGGGGACTAAAACTCGATGAGTGATAGGGGCTGCTGAATACCGAGGAGCGCTTTGGGGAAAGAGCATCAACTGACGGAAGACCCGATCCAAGGAAGCCTCAAAGCGGTCTCCGTGACGGATCGTAATTCTGATGAGGTCGCTTTGAGCGCCTTGTAGGATGACAATTTCAGCCATTCGAGACGGCTTTCAGAGTTTTACGGAAAGCCTCCCAGGAGGTGGCGGAGTCGGGATCGGATTGGTGCTGTGCGAGGCGATCTGAGAGGAGGCGGAGAACCTTAGGGTCTGGTTCTGGGGCTTCGTCGATGCTTTCTGCATCAGCCCACAGCTCAGCGGCAAGGAGGACTTTTTCCTCTTTGGTGAGCTTGGCGAGGGCCGGGATCTTTTCAGCAATCATGGGGGTAGTTTGCCATAGCTTGGAAGGAGTAGCAAAGTGTAATGCTCGGAGAGATTTAGGCATTCCCCCCCCCAGAGTTCGGAGATCCCCAGCTCCGAAGGGGCGTAGGCAAGGTTCGGGATGCTGATTGAGGGCGCGCTATGCCTTCGCACCTTCGGAGCTTTTGACTTGCGGATGATAGGTGACCCCGGGCCGAGGCCCGGGGCTAGATGCCTCTGCACCTTCGGAGCTTAGAGCGGAGGTAGGCATAAAAAACGCCCTCTGCTTTTTGAAGCGGAGGGCGTTTTGATGAGGTTTGATTGTGACCGGCTAGATCACGCGGTCGTTGCCGCCGTCGATGGGGATTTGGGCGCCGGTGGTGGCGCTGAAGACGGGGCCGGCGACGGTGGAGACCATGGCGGCGACGCCGGGGGAGGTGATCTCGGTGCTGAGGAGGTTTTTGGTTTTGTATTCCTCGACGGTCATGCCGTAGCGCTTGGCGGATTTTTCGAGCGCTTCTTGGGACCAGATCTCGGTGTCGAAGACGGCATCCGGGTGGATGATGTTGACGCGGACGCCGTGGGGGGCGAGCTCGAGGGCGGCGACGCGGGCGAGCTGGGTGACTCCGGCTTTGGTGACGGAGTAGGCGGAGGCGCCGGGTCCGGGGGCGGCGAAGTTCCGCGAGCCGATGATGATGATGCTTGCCGAAAGTTTACTCTCCTTAAGGTAAGGGATGGAGAACTTGAGGAAGCGCTGGGTGGCGGTGAGGTTGATCTTGAGGTGGAGGTCCCAAGAGTCGGTTTCGGCGTCGATGTATTCGCCGGATTTGAAGATGCCGGCGTTGGCGACGATGAGGTCAAGGCTGCCGTGTTTGGCGGCGGTGTCATCGATGATTTTCTTCATGGCGGCGTCATCGGTGATGTCGCAGACGATGCCGGTGAGGCGCTCGCCGGTGAGGTTGGTGACGACGTCTGGGTTGATGTCGAGGCCGACGACGGTGGCTCCGTCATTGCGGAGACGTTCGACGGTGGCGCGGCCGATTCCTCCGGCGGCTCCGGTTACGATGGCGACTTTATTGGCGTGGATGGACATGAGTTATTTGGTTATTGAGTTAAGAAGTTAAAGTGTGATTTGGGGGACTTGGTTGAGGATTTTTGAAACCACGAAATACGCGAAATACGCTAAGCTTGAGGGGCTTTGGTTTAGAGTTTTTTGATTTAGAAATTAGGATTTCTCCCCGATGGCTTGGTTGAAGAAGGCGAGGTTTTCGACGGGGTCCTCGTTGTTGAAGATGGCGGAGCCGGAGACGACGAAGTGGGGGTTCATGGCTGCGATCTGGGGGATGGTGTTTTTGTTGACGCCACCATCGATGCAGATGAGGAGGTCGGGCTTCCACTCTAGGAGGGTTTTGATTTTTGCGGGGATGTCGTCGAGGAAGAGTTCTTTGCCGGAGTAGGGGCCGACGCCGAGGAGGAGGACGTAGTCGATCTGGTCGAGATACTTTTTGATGAAGCTGGGGGAGGTGCCGGGGTTGAGGGAGACGCCGCGGAGGATGTCCTCGTGCGCGGTGATGCGAGCGAGGGTGTCGTCGATGTGGGCGGTGTATTCGACGGAGAATGAGATGAGGTCGGCTCCGGCTTTGGCGAAGGAGTCGATGTGTTGTTTTGGCTTGTTGATGAGGAGGTGGACGTCTTTGAGGAGCTCGGTTTTGAGTCCTGCGACGAAGGGGGAGCCGACGGTGATGTTTGGCCAGATGTTGCCGTCCATGACGTCGAAGTGGAGGAGGTTGACGTCGTTCTCTTGGAGGGTTTGGAGGGCGGCGTTTTGGTTGCCCATGTCGGCACTGAGGGTGGCGACGGAGAGTTGTGGGCGAGAGCGGATGAGGTCGATTTTTTCGGCGCGGGTCATGGGGAGGAAAGTTTGAAGTTTGAAGTGTTCAGTTTGAAGTTGGAGAGAGCTTAGGTCGCTCCGTTGGGGCTGGGGAAGGAAAAACCCCGGGGCTCTTTTTGGGAGGCCCCGGGGTTTTGAAATTGGCTGGGCGCTTGGAAGGCGCCGCGACGTTTAGCCTGCGTTGTAGATGTCGATGGCCTCGGAAGGCTTGGCACCGTTGTGGACGACTTCTTTGACGGCCTGCATCATTGCAAGTGGCTTGTCGGATTGGAAGACGTTGCGACCCATGTCGACTCCGGATGCACCGCACTGGATGGCGTTGTAGCAGAGTTCGAGCGCCTCGAGCTCAGGGAGCTTTTTACCACCGGCGATGACGACGGGGACGGGGCAGGCTGCGACGACGTTTTCGAAGCCTTCGGTGTAGTAAGTTTTGACGATGGAGGCGCCGTTCTCAGCACAAACGCGGGATGCGAGGCCGAAGTAGCGGGAGTCGCGAGCCATGTCCTTACCAACAGCGGTGACACCCATGACTGGGATGCTGTATTTGTTGCCGATGTCGACGAGCTTGGAGAAGTTGGCGATGGTGATGGCCTCGGTGTCTTTGTCACCGATGGCGAGCATAGCGGCCATGGCGGAGACGTTCATGGAGATGGCCTCGATCTCGGAGATGAGGACGTTGTTGTTCATCTCGGTGAGGATGGTGGTGCCGGTGTCTGTGCGGAGGCAGATTGGCTTGGTGTTCTCAGCAGGGATGCTGGTGCGGATCATGCCACGGCAACCCATGAGGCAGTCAGCTTCTTCGGCAAGTGGTGCGATGTTGAGGTCGATGCGCTCAAGACCGGAAGTGGGTCCCATGAGGAATCCGTGGTCGAAGGCAAGCATGACGGTGCGTCCGGACTTTGGGTTAAAGATACGGGACATGCGGTTCTTAATTCCCCATGAGGCGCCGTTCATGCCTTTGAGGTAGAATTTTGATGTGTCTGCGGGTGTGTTGAGACCGAAGTTGTCTCCGTCTCTGATGTCGTCTAAGTCAGCCATGGTAGTAGTAGTTTAGTAGGTTAGTTTTTTGGAAAAGTGAAAAAGTGGGAGCGGTTTTTTTTAGCCCTCGAGTTTGTCGATGAGGTAGGTGACGGCGCGCTCGACGAGGGCGTGGTCTTGGGCGGTGACGTCCATTGATTCGACCTCGATGGTGGAGGGGAGTTCTTTTTGGAGGGACTCCCAGTAGGCGGCGTCGAGGTCTGTGTTGTAGAGCTCGCCACCTTCGGCGGAGTAGCTGGAGACGCCTTTGAGGGGCATGATGAAGAGGGTGTCTTTGGTGGAGTGGGCGAGTTTTTCTCCGATGACTTTGGCGACGCGGCCTTGTTCCTCTGCATTGAGGCGGGGGACGAAGACGTAGGGGGAGTGCCAGGTGATTTGGTGGTCCTCGTAGCCGGCGGGAATCTTGCTGGGCTCGTTGACGAGGATGCCGAGGTGCTCGGAGCCGCCGGGGACGACGACTTGGGGGAGGCCGAGTTTCCCGGCGACGGTGAGGCGGTCAGGGCCACCAGCGCGGAGGACGCCCCAGACGCCGTCGGCGATTTCGCCGAGGCCGTAGTCGAAGACGGCATTGATGATTCCTTCTTTCATCATTTGCTCCATGGCATCGCCACCGGCGCCGATGGCGTGGAAGGTGATGACTTCGTAGCCGGCTTTTTCAAAGAGGTCGATGGCGTGCATCGCGCCTTGGGTGAGGACGCCGAGGTTGGACATGCCGATGACGCCTTTTGCGGTGGACTTGGTGATGGATTGCTCGGATTGGGCCATGCCCCATGCGGCGGCGGCGGCGTTGGCGAGGATCTTGCGGGAGAAGACGTTGAGGCCGAGGATGTCGGAGACGGCGAACATCATGGTGATGTCTTTAATGCCGACGAAGGGTGAGGTGTCGCCGGAGGCGGCGGTGGAGAGCATGACCTTCGGGAACCCGTAGGGGAGGGCTTGGAGGATGGGGGCGCAGGTGGAGGTGCCTTGGGTGCCGCCGAGGGTGACGACCGCGTGGACTTTTCCGGACTCTTGGAGTGCGAGGAGGAGCTTGGTGGCTCCGGCTACGATGAAGGGGTTGGATTGCTCGCGGTTTGGTTTGACGAGGAGTTCGGCGAGGTCACCGCCGCCAGCGGTGATGACTTCTTGTTTGGTGACGTCCGCTTTGAGGTCGGAGTCGCCGACGAGGGAGAGGTCGATGAGGAGGGCCTTGCCGCCTAGAGTTTCGATCTCGGTGCGCATGAAGTCTGCCTCGGCAGCTTTTGTGTCGAGGGTGGCTAGGATGGCAACGGTTTTCATGGCCGTTAGGAATATAGGAAGGGATGCGCGGTGTCTTGAAGAAAATGAGGTGTTTTTTGAATAAAATCGTCAGGGGTGGTTGGGGCGGGGAGGGCATTTTTCAAGGGGGCCTTCCATGGGGATGCGGTGGTAGCTTGTGTTCAAGGCGGATTCGTGTATGGCTCGTGTATGGCGACTAAGACGATTAGTTTGGAACTTGATGCTTATGAAAAGCTGAAGGCAGCAAAGGAGGGGCGGGAGTCGTTCTCCTCGGTGGTGAGGCGGTGCGTGGTTCCGGGGAAAGCGAAGACGGGTAAGGAAGTGCTGACATATTATCGGGCGCGAGAGAATTTCCTCTCAGAGGAGACTTTGAAATCGATTGAAGAAATTGATGCAAACGATCGGCCCCCAACGAGTCCTTGGGACGAGGAAGCATGATTTTGGATACCAATATTTTGATCCGTCTGGAGCGTGAGCAAAGGAAGCGATTGAATGGTCCGGCGTCTCAATTTATGGCGAAGCAAGAAAGCGGGAGGTTTTGTATCACTCCGACGATCATGGGGGAGTTTGGTTCCGGGCAGTCGATGGCCGAGCGCAGTGTTTGAGAGGAGGCTTTGGCCGTCTTTGAGCTCCTCACGATTGATCGGGAAGTCTCGTGGATTTATGGCGAGATTTACCGAGACTTGGCCAGCCGAGGAGAATTGATAGGAACTAATGATCTGTGGATCGCGGCGACCGCAATGCGACATGGGCTTCCTGTCGCGACGGGAAATGTGGGGGAGTTTAGCAGGGTGGCTGGTCTTGAGGTGGTTCCGGTTCTCTGATTGGGTTAAAAATAGTTTTTTTGGAATCCTTGGTTTGGGGGCTTGCGACGTTAAGTGGCGAGGGCGCCACGACTCCTTTTTTAGAGGCGGTAGCGGGCGCGGTAGGATTTGGGGGGCTCTTTTAGGATGCGGGAGAATTCGCGGGAGAAGTGGGCTTGGTCGGCGAAGCCGCAGCGGTGGCTGATTTCAGCGAAGGTCTGGGTGGTGCGGACGATGAGGTGGCAGGCTTCCTGAACGCGGAGGTGGCGGAGGTATTCCTTCGGCGTCATGTTGAAGGTGGTTTTAAATTTCCGGAGGAAGCTGGAGAGGGAGAGGTGCGCGGTTTTGGCAAGCTCGGTGATGGGGATGTTCTCGCGGTAGTGCTGGTGGAGTTGCAGGAGGGCGGGGCCGAGTTCGTCGTTTTTGGAGAGGGAGGCGACTCCTTGGTCGAAGGGGCGGGTGATGCCGATGATGCCGCAGATCTCTCCTTGTTTGTTGAGGAGGGGCTTTTTTGTGGTGGTGGACCAGTCGACAAATCCGCTGCCACGGGGGACGAGCTCGACGTGGTTGATGATGGTCTCGTCATATATATATATATATATATGTACTATTAATACTGCTGTACTATATTAATAAAATCCATACAGCAGTGGCTGTGGTATCATGCACTATACCGTGGTATA
>JALZWJ010000385.1 GCA_023300065.1 Akkermansiaceae bacterium | reverse complement strand
TCTACGCGGCGGCTTTTCCAGAGGTCATCTTTTGCTGACTTGGAGGTGTCTTCACCGAAATGATTTACGGTGAGACGGGCTGCTGGGACGCCTTTGGCGATGAGGCCATCGCGAACGGCATTTGCGCGTTTCAGTGAAAGGTTACGGTTGAAGTCTGCATTGCCTTGGAGGTCAGCATATCCACCGACGGTGAGGCTGCGTTTGACATCGCTCGATGCTAGGATGAGTTGTGCGGCTTCGGCGATCTTTTCTTCTTCGCTCGCTTTGATGGCGGCGGAGGAACTGTCGAAGTAGACGGCCATCGCTTTGAGCTTTGTGACAAGTGCCTTTGCTTCGGCTGGGATGATTTCTTCTACAGTTGCTTCAACTGGTGCAGGATCCGTTGGTGTAGGATCAGTTGGGACGGGATCAGTGGGTGCCATGGCGTCCGGAGTTTGTCCGGGAGTGGCTGGGTCAGTGGGCTGAGGAGTCTCGGCAGGTTGAGGCTGGTTTGCGAGATCGGCAGCATTGGCAGCATTGGCCTTCGCGGCTTCGGCCTCGGCTTTTTTGGTGGCTTCTTCCTGTTTGAGGCGAGCTTCTTCTGCGATTTTTGCAGCTGCGGCTCTTTCCCCCGTGACTGTTTTTAAGGTGGCGTCCCAGTCTGGCTGGATAGTGATGTAGGAGACGCTGCGGAGCTCGTCGGACATGTAGTTGCCTTTGTTCTCTTCGTAGAAGGCGAGGAGTTGCTCTTCAGTGGGGTTGACTTTGGCTTCGTAGCTACCTGGCTCGAGGGTGATTTGCTCGGCGGTGATGATTTGCTTCTGCGTATCGTAGAGGGAGCGGATGGTTTCCATCTCGGGGGAGATGCCTCCACCGAGGAGTTTGGAGAGGTTCTGGGCGGTGAGGAGGTCGCGGATATATTCGTTAAAGCCTTTGTTTCCACCGAAGCGTGTGACGTCATTCTTGATAAAGTCGGAGTAAGCTTCCTGGTCGTATCCGCCTTCGGGTTTTGCGAAGAGGACATTTTCGACGAAGCTTTCTACTTCAACGTTACTTGGAGTGACACCGTATTCGAGACCTGCCTTCTGAATATTGAGGCGGTTGGTGATGAAGCGGTCAGGTGCGTTTTGGTTGGCTTGCAGGAACTGGGACATTTGACCAACGACTGCGCCGGGGCTGAGTTGTTGGTAATCGATGACGGATTCACCGAGGTAATGGCTAGCGAGGACGCGAGACTCGCGCGGTAATGGTGCGAAGGAAAGTGCGCGGGGGAGGTCGATGACGGCCATGTTCCGGCTAAATTCTTTTTGAGAGACGCCTTGGCCGTCGATTTCCATGACGGGTTTGCTGCCAAAGGAGTTCTTTACGTTGTCGCCGAGGAAGATGAGTCCTACGAAGAGGAGGACGAGGACGACGATCATGAGACCGGTGTATTTGCGGATGTTTTCAATCATGGCTGAGGAATCGATGTGACAAGTAAGATGGTCTTGTCGAAGAGGCGGAGAGTTAAGGCGGAATGATGGCGGGGGGCAAGTCTGATGGCGGGAATTTCGTAGGGTCAGAATGATCGTAGAAATAGGGGGGGCTAAAATTATTTAGCGACTTCACGAAAAGACCACAGGGGATCCGAAGATCCCCTGTGGCTGAGTCGTTCAACGTCAAAAACTGGAAGTGTTTGCTGCTGACAACTGCTGTTCACCCTTACATGAAAACTAGCACTACGCTGCTGCTTTCGTTGGAAGTAGGCCCATGAGTGGGGGCTACGTTCAAACAAAAAGGAGGGTTGATTGAATGTTTTTGAGTAAGCGATTTTGTTTTTATGCTTCAAGGTTTCGGCAGGCGTGAGGGTCCCGTTTTTTTTAAATTTGGCTTCGTTTCCCTAGTCTGTGAGCTAATTTTTTCGGTATGGTTTTGAAGGTGATTTGTTCAGTGATCGGTAGCTTTTTGATTTTTGGGATGGCGATGGGCGAAGATGGAGGAGGTGGAATGAATCGGTTGGCGCAGGAGAAGTCACCGTATCTCCTTCAGCATGCTTCGAATCCTGTTGATTGGTATCCATGGGGCGAGGAGGCGTTTGAAAAGGCGAAGAAGGAAAAGAAGCTGATTTTGTTGAGTGTGGGGTATTCGACCTGTCATTGGTGTCATGTGATGGAGCGCGAGTCGTTCGTGAATAAGGAGATTGCGGGGTATTTGAATGAGCACTTTGTGGCGATTAAGTTGGATCGGGAGGAGCGGCCGGATGTGGATCAAGTTTACATGACTGCGTTTCAGGTGATGAGCCAACAGAGTGGGGGATGGCCGCTGAATATGTTTTTGACGCCGGACCTGAAGCCGCTGACGGGGGGGACTTATTTCCCGCCGAAAGATCAGGCCGGGCGGGCTGGGTTCTTGTCGGTGTTAAAGCAGGTTCAAGAGATTTGGGTGAAGAACCCTGACGAGATGCAGGCACAAGCTACCGAGATGAATAAGCGGATGGGCGAGCACTTTCGCGAGTTGCATGAGCTAAAGACGGAGGCGGGAGATTTGAACAAGAGTGTGGTGGAGCAGTCGGTGCAGCGTGTTTTGGTGGGGATTGATCCTGAGTGGGGTGGGATGGGTGTTGAGATGAAATTTCCTCAGGCGAGTATTTTTCGGTTTTTGCTGCAGTCGGGTGATGCGAAGGCGCGGGCTGCGATTTTAAAGACGTGTCGGCACATGATGAATGGGGGGATCCACGATCAAGTGATGGGGGGCTTCCACCGATACTCGGTGGACCGGGAATGGTTGGTGCCGCATTTCGAGAAGATGCTTTATGATCAGGCGCAGCTTCTGGAGTTGTATCTGGATGCTTGGCAGATATCAGGCGATGAGGATTTTAGGCAGGTTGCGGTGGGGATCGCCGATTATGTTTTACGTGATCT
>JALZWJ010000384.1 GCA_023300065.1 Akkermansiaceae bacterium | reverse complement strand
TTGGTTTCCGAGCGGCAAGCGATCAATGGTAGGGTTACCATCAAAAGTGTCGGAAGATTAATCAGAGAACGAAATGAGTTCATGGTAATCTTTTTATGGCTCATCAAAGTGTCGAGAAAGTTTTTGTGCGGGAATGGCTCTTGTCCGTGCGAGTCCATTCTGTAGAGTGTTTTCTATTTACGTAGGAGATGGCTGTATTGCACGTAAAAAGGGCCATCTCGAAAGATGGCCCCTTAAAATTAATCAATTAATAGATTTCGATTTAGGCACGCTTGCGGCGGACCAAACCAAGTGCACCCAAGAGGACTAGGCTGAGAGAAGAAGGCTCTGGAACGGCCGTGATACCACTAAGACTTCCACCAAGTGCACCCTGAACCGCAGCGGTTGTTCCAGTCTGAGCATCTTCGAAATCATAGTAGGCGTTAGCCCCGAGATCTACAGCACTCTGAGTGCCGTTGAACAAATCGGCAACCTCAGCGGCGGTAAGAGCGGAATCCCAGACCGCAAAGTCATCAATTTGTCCGTCAAACGGTTGACGGTTGAGACCGGAACCTGCAGGGACTGAAGTTGCAGGGTTATTAGAGGGTCCTTCTGTAGCATTACGGATGCGCCCACCAATAACGAGGTTACCGTTCGTGTTGTTTGGGGCACCTACTACATTGGCAGCGTCAAGCACACCGTTGACGTAGATCGATATTGTTCCCGCCTCGTAAGCAAACGTTGTGTGAACCCAATCGCCGACGACAAGGGCCGTTGTGCCGCTACTGTCATTGCCCCAGTGACCTTGACGCAGAGCACTACCGTCTAGAATCCCAAGGTGGAGAGCTTCATTTGTAGTGCCTGCAAACCACGATTCGGTAGCGACGTTATCGGGATTAATCCACGCTGAAACTGTGTAATCTCCAGTTCCGGTGCCGCCAGCTCCGTAGATGCTTGATGTTGCCACTCCGGTATCAAGGATCAAAGTTTGATCGAAATCTAGAGCGCCACCGGATGTCCCTCCTGGGGCTCCAGCTGTCCAAGTGACTGCGCCTTGAGCAAGAGGGGCTGCGGCCGCGATGAGGCCACTAATGGCTGTAACGGTTAGTAAATGATGTAACTTTTCCATTATTTAGGTTTGTTTATTATAGTGTGTTCTTAAGCGGCGAGGCTGAAAGTGGCCAAGCCGATCCATCATACAATGAAAAAAATCCGAATGGCCGTCAATTAGAAACTACACGGACTTAAGCTGACTCACGTCTGGAGATCGACTCCTTAAGATCTCTTGGCTTCTTCTTATGTCGTCAAGCAAGCTAGTTTAGGCCAAGTGGATAGATTGCTTCCTACAGCGAGGAGAGCGGGAGCGGTGGAGCTGGCTAGTTGTAGGAGAGGAATGCAGTGGCGAGAGTGTCCTTGTCGCTGATGAACCGGATCCAGTAGGCTTGGAAGTGGTGGGGGAAGGTATGGGTGGATTGTTGGTCGATGTCCTCGATGGTGAAGGACTTGTAGTGGACCCAGTCGCCGTTGCCGGTGATGTCGATTTCGGCGGTGATTGTGGTGGCGGTTTTGGCACTCACGGTGAGGTTTTTTTTGTCGTAGCCGGTCATGAGGTAGGGGTCTGAGGGGACTCCTTTTTTGACGCCGGTGTTTTTCCATGGGCCACCGGTTCCGGTGGGTTTACCGAGTTTCCAGAGGTCGTCGATGGTGCCGAGCCAGAGGGCTGCTTTGCCATCGTCTGAGGTTACGATGTGGGGGTTGCCTTCTGCTGCGGTGAGGTTGATGCCGGAGAGGACGAGCATGCCGCGGTAGCTGCAGTAGTCGTGGATGTTTAGGTTATGACTGGCGACGGGGCGGACGCGGGCGAAGCCGAGGGCGTTCTCGGCGGGGAGTTCGTAGAAGGTGCCGTGGCAGTTGAAGAGGTCGCGCTCGGTGGCGACTTCTCGACAGAGGCGGGAGTGGTTTTTGTCGAAGGCGGCGGGGCCTTTTGGGAGGCGGAATCGGTTGCCTTTGTCATCGATGTAGAGGACGGAAGCGGTGTCGATTTTTAGGACTCCTTTACGACTGGGGATGGCGATTTTTTCTTTGCTCCAAGCGATGCCTTTTTCGACGGTGAGTTGGGCTTTGTTGTCGAGGGTGTAGACTCCGGTGGGGGTGCCGAGTTGGAGGGTGCGCTTGTTACCATCTAGGGCGCGGACGAGGCCGGAGGAGGTGTCCTTTTCACCGATGCGGGCGAGGCCTTTGAAGGGGGCGAGGTCTTGCGGCTGAGGCTCGCCGCGGTAGGTGAACCAGGCGGTGGCTTTTTTGAGATCGGTGGAGGAGGTGAGGCGGATCCAGGTGCCGGGTTGGTCATCGGGGAAGCTGAGCCAGTTGTAGCGATTGAGAGGTTCCTTTTTGAGGAGTTCCCAAGTGCCGTTGCCGAGGCGGTCGATCTCGATCGTGATTTCGGTGGGTGAATCGCTGGTGAGGTGGAGGGCGCGGCGCTTGAAGTTGGCGAAGAGGAAGGGGTCTGAGGGGACGCCTGCTTCTACGGTGTCATTGAGCCAGACGGAGCCGCGTCCGATGACGGGTCCGAGGTGGTCGAGCTGGTCGGGTTTGACGAACCAGAGGTTGGACTGGGATTGGGGAGCGGCGAGGTGGCCTTTCGCTCTTCGTTTGTTGAGGAATTCGGATTTCGCGGTGTCATCACAGCCCATGACGACGTGGTCACCCCAGCGGGCGAAGTCGCCGATGACCTTGAGGTAGGTGGAGCGGGGGGCGATGCCGGCGGAGTTTTTTGCGGAGAAGGTTTTGGGGAATTTCCAGAACATGCCGTGCATGGTCATGAGGAAGTCATCGCCCTCGCCGATCTCTCGGATGCGGGGCCACTCGGTGTTCCAGCCGTGCGCGCCATCGTAGCTGTGGCTGGCTTTTGGGAGGCGGTAGCGGTGCCACTGGCCGTCATCGAGGCACATGAGGATGAGGGAGCGGGCATCCCAGCCGTGGGCCCAGACGGGGTCGGTGGCGGGGTTTTCGGCACCGTGGATTCCGCCGGGTCCGGTGACTTCGGTGAATTGTTTTTTAATGACGGTTTCGAAGTTGTCTGTTTTGCCATCCCACTGAGCGAGGACGCCTGATTTGGTGAAGGGATTAGTTTTGGCGGCTCCGCCTCGTTGGCCGTTGTTGGAGTAAATGACGCGGCCTTGTCCGGAGTAAAATCCTTTTCCGTGGTAGCCGTGCAGGTTGGATTTTGGTGAGCCTTTTTGAGCTTCATCGTAGAAGAGGGTTTTGACCTCGAGGGTTTTGACGTCCACTTCATAGAGGCCTTCTTCCATGGTGGCGTAGTAGATTTTATTGGCGGGATCGGTGAGGTGTCGGGCGTTGCCGGTGGGGCGACCGAACATCGTTGAGTAGGGGATGGCTCGTACTTGACGATGTTGATCGATTGCGTAAGGCCCGATGAAGAGTTGGTTTGATTCGCGGTGGATCATGCGGTTGGCGGGGGTGCCGCCGATGCTTTCTTCACGGATGATCATGTTGAGGTCTTGATCGATTTCGTAGAGTTTGTCAGATGACCCCATGGGCCAGTGAGGTGCGTAGGTGACGACCCAGAGGCGGTCAGCAAAGGGAACGACGGCTCCGGTGCCGCATTCGTTCTCGTTGTTAAAGAAGGAGAGATGAGGATAGATTCCGGAGAAAGAGAGGTGCTTGTCTTCGCCAAGGAGAAGAGCCACGCTGAGTGAGAGGAGAGTGAGGATGCGGGAAGTCATAGATTTACACTTGTGATGGTCGTTGGAAGCTAGGCGAGTCTTAATGACCCTTTAGTTTGGTGAGGGGAGGACGCAACACGGGGTATGCTGTGTTTGGCAGCATTTTTCATGGTTCCGCTGTGGCTCTATTATCCTTAGCTGGTGAACACTTCACTCACGTTGTTTCTGCTGTTATGCCATTTTTTGAGCTTAGGATTGATATGGCGCAATTGGCTAAACCAGAGGTTGTTGATGGGTGTGTTTTTAGGATTCACGACATTTACCCCTTGTTTAATTCCCCCTCCACCATATCCGGCAAAGAGGATCGGTAAATTACCTCTCGTGTGTTTGTGCCTTAATCCTGAAGCAAAAGTGATCATGGAGTGATGAAATAGGCTGTTTCCATCAGCTTGTTGGATGGATTTTAATTTATCGAAGAAATAGGAAAGTAGCTCCAGATTCTTTTTGTCTCGGAGCTGGTGAGCTTTTCTTCCTGCTCCTCTGTAATGACTCATGTCATGTGAGCTGACGTTGAGATTCATGCTTTTAAGGATAGGGTCGACGCCCATCATGTAAGAGATGACACGTGTGTAATCCGCTTCCATGGCCAAGGCCATGAGATCGTAGGTGAGCTTTACGTCATCAATGCCAGATAAATCTTTAGGAGGTTTTTCTAGGTGTTGAAGGGTTCCTTTCTCTGAAGATAAATCAAAGCTCCTAGAGAGGTTGAGTTCCACTTCTCTTAAGCTAGAGGTGTATTGATCTAATACATTTTGATCACCTTTGGATAATTTGGAATTTAGAGACTTAAGATCTCTGACCAAAAAATCCATAATGCTTTTCTTTTGCGCAAACTGATTTGCCAGCTTTTCTTTGCTTAGGTTCCGGTTGCCATAGAGTGTTGTGTAGAGCTTCAGAGCGCCCTCGATACCGGAAATGTGACGCCCTTCTTTGTTCCATGAGATGGATCGCATCCCTTTTCCGTTTCCTCCTTTTAGAGAGGTTTTGTCAACGGCGGCTATGGCCAAGGATGGGAATTTGGTGTCCTGACCGATATATTCAGCAGCAATTTGGTCACAGGTCGGGATTGAAGCATTATGACCATACTTTGGGTTGACGGCGGCGGCGTCATTTAGGAGGTGCAATCCAGCATAGTGGGCTGGAGCTTTCCTTGGTGGTGGCCCTAGGAGGGATAGATTTTGGATCACTGAGATGTCGTCCTTATGATTTTGTAACGGCGCAAAGAGATTTGGCAGTTTCCAGTTGGAGGATGTTTTAGAGCCGGTTGGGAACCATCCGTTAGATACTCCGAAACCCATCGACATATAGACTAAGCGAGTTGGCACTCCGTTCACTCCCGTCTTGGCTCTGGCGAGACTCTCGAATTGAGGCAAGATCATTGCCGCAGCTGAGCCGAGAGATTTAGCAAGAAATCTTCTGCGCGTGTAATCAGTCATTATCTTTTGGTCTGGAAGGTTTTTGATTGGGCTATTTTGAAAATTAGATCTCTTAGTTTGAAATCAGTTTCCTTGCTGGATTGAACAATTTTGGTGATTTCACCACTGTCTGTGTAACGAATCTTTCTGCCGATTGCGTAAGACATGACCGCTTTTACAAAGCCCTTGGCGATGCGCTCATCATTCACGGCGAGGCTAGCGATGAGGCCTTGGTAGTTGTCGAATTTTTTTCCGTTCGTCATTTGCCCGCTCGCATCAATTGGTAGCTTTCCTTCGTGTGTTCTCCAGCGGCCAAGAGGGCCAAAAGATTCCATGCCGAATCCTAAGGGGTCGATTTTCACATGGCAGGTAGCGCATTGAGCGGTGGTCATATGATGTTTCAGGAGATCTCTCGTGGTTTGGTGTTCGCCCGTGATGTCTTCTACCTCAGGGACATCTGCAGGGGCGGGTGGGGGAGAGCTGTCTAAGAGCTTGCGAAGAATGAAAACACCTCGTTCAACGGGAGAGGTTCGGGCTCCATTAGAAGTCAGCATTTGAACGGAGCCCTGACCGAGAAGCCCTCCTCTTACTTGGTCTTTCCCCTTTAGGGTGATTTTAGAAAATTGGTTCTTTTTTCCGCGAAACTTTTTTATGCCATAATGCTTAGCGAGCTGAGCATTTATGATGGTGAAGTCAGCATTTACGATATCTCTTGCTGGTTTGTTTTCTTGAATGAGATAACGCATGAAAGAGAGCGTCTCTTGCTCCATGGATTTTTTAAGGCTGTCTTCTTGCTTTTTTAATTTGGGAAATAGACCTTCATCAAAGTTCACGAGTTCTAATCGCTCAAGCTCTAGCCATTGGCTGATAAAGGTGTCAAAAAATCGATGAGCTTTGTCGTCTTGAATCATGCGCTCAAATTGTTGCGCGTAAATTTCTGGCTTGGTGAGTTCACCTTGTTTGGCCAGTTGGATGAGAGTTTCATCAGGGACGGAACTCCAAAGCATGAGTGAGAGGCGATTGGCGATGTCTAGTTGATCAAGCTCGATGTCTTTCTCAATGATGTAGATTAAGTTTGGTGATGCTAGCGCGCAAGCTAATGAGACCGAGGCAGCATCCCAGAATGAGGAGCCTTCTCTCCTGTTGTATTTGAAGAGGCTATTCATGTCCTTAATCATCGTTCCTGGAACGGGCTGATGATGATACATTTTTAAGACAAAGCGCTTAAAGAGCATCTCGGCCTCATTGTCTTTCGGGGTCCGAGAAATGTCACCAAAGATACTACGCGTCTCTTTAGGGACTGCTCTCCCTAAGGCGTAGTCTGCGGTGAGTTTTGTCATCAGAGAATGGCCGATGTCAATGTAGCTTTGGAGCTCAGCAGGCGTTGTGTTGAGCTCGTTTCCGAGTGTGTCGAAGCCGAATGCCCCTCGATCTTGGGGGAGAGAGTCTTTAGGGATCGTTAAGCCTAGCAGGTCTTTTATGACATTGGTATACTCGCGGCTGTTGAGTCGCCTCATGACCCCTGCTCCTTTACTCGCGATGATGTCACGAGCATTAGCGGTCGTCTGATATAAGGCATCGAGCATGGCGGTCATCTCCTCCTTTGCCGGTTGATCCTCTTCAGGTGGGGGCATTTCTCCGGTGTTGATGAGATCAAGCACCTCTTGCCAGTGCTCGGCATCTGCCTCAGACCTGATGAGGCCTGTATTCATGAGCAGATCAATTCTGAAACCTCCCTTCTTTTTCTTGGGGCCATGGCACTGGATGCAATGCTCCTTGGCAAAGGGTTTCACAACATTTTCAAAATGTGAGATGAGCAAGTTACCCTCTTCATTTGTTGCGTTTTTAATATCGCTGATGCTTTCGGATTTTAAAATCGCTCCGTCATCTTTCTTCTTTTGAGGGGTGGTAGTTTTCGTTACAGAAAACTTAGCGAGCTCTTTGTTTTTTTTCTTTTTGGATTCTTCATCTAAGGGCTGAGGGTTGATCGCTTCCTCTTCTTCAGCAGCGGTTGTGATGATGATAAGAGGCGAGTCTTGATCTGCCGCACGGTCCTTACCTTTGAAGTGGGAGTAAGCACTATATCCCAATCCGATCAGAGCTACGATTAGTAGGCCTGAGATTATCCCTGAGTTATTTTTAGCTGAGGCTAGAGTCGGTTGAGTGGCTAGCGGTGCTGA
>JALZWJ010000383.1 GCA_023300065.1 Akkermansiaceae bacterium | reverse complement strand
CGATACCGTCGGCAACACGCCGCTGATCAAACTGAATCATGTCACTGAGGGACTCGACGCCGAGATCTTCGTAAAAGCAGAATTTTTCAACCCACTCTTCAGCGTCAAGGATCGCATTGGTAAGGCCATGATCGAGACCGCCGAAGCCGAGGGCAAAATAAAGCCGGGCGGCTCCATCATCGAAGCCACCTCTGGTAACACCGGAATCGCGCTCGCCTTTGTCGCTCGCGCAAAGGGTTATAAGTGCATTCTTACCATGCCTGAGACGATGTCGATTGAGCGTCGTGTTCTTCTCCGCAGCCTCGGCGCCGAGATTGTCCTCACTCCTGGACCAAAGGGAATGGGCGGAGCGATCGCGATGGCTAAACAGCTCCTCGCGGAAGACCCCAGTGCTTTCGGCCCTAGCCAGTTTGATAATCCCGCAAACCCCGAGGTTCATCGCAAGACCACCGCTGAGGAAATCTGGGCGGACTCGGATGGAAACATCGATGCCATCGTCTGCGGCGTCGGCACCGGCGGCACCATCACCGGAGTTGCTGAAGTCCTCAAAACGAAGAATCCTGACTTCAAAGCAATCGCCGTAGAGCCTGAGAATAGCCCCGTCATCGGCGGAGGATCTCCCGGACCTCACAAGGTGCAAGGCATCGGAGCGGGCTTCATTCCCAAGAACCTCAATACCGAGGTTCTCGATGGCACCATCACCGTGACCAATGAAGACGCCTTTGAAATGGCTCAGAAACTGGCCCAGCTCGAAGGAATCCCGGCCGGCATCTCCACCGGAGCAAACGTCTGGTGCGCCATTGAGGTAGCCAAGCGTCCTGAGTTCAAAGGAAAGCGCATCGTGACCATCGGCTGCTCATCCACCGAGCGCTACCTTAGCACCCCACTTGCCGAGAGCTACCGCGAGGAAGTCATGAATCTCCCCGTCGCCGAACTTCCTGAATAAGGACTCAATTTTCAAAAAGCGCGTCTCGGCATCAAGCAGAGACGCGCTTTTTTATGCCTCGAAAGATTTTAAAAGAACCCGATTGATCTGAGAGTCTTTGACCACGAGATTGACGAAATAAACGAAAACTGCAGAACCCGTCACAAAGCAAAAGTTCCGTTCTTTTCGTCAGTTTCGTGGTTGTTCAATCTCCCTCAGATTGATCTCTAGCCTCGTGTAAAACTAGATGAAATACATCGGCTCCGCACTCGCGGCCAGCGTCTCAAGAGTCGCCTTTTTAAGAACCTCTCGACTCGCATCACTCGCCGCTACGAAAGTCTCCATCACCACCGCTCCAGATTCCCCAGCCGTGTCGGAAGGGGAGCCGAGCGCATCCGGCTCAAGCGCTTCCACAAGCTCAAGCAAAGTGATTTGACTGGGCGATTTCGTAAGCTTCCAGCCGCCTGTTTTTCCGCGGCGACTCGTCGCGAGACCGCATCTTTTGAGCTCATGAAGAATTTGTGCTAAAAAACTGGATGGTATCGCCTCACTCTGTGCAATAGCATCTGCCCTAACAACCGATTCGCCATCGTGCTTCCGGGCCAAGTGGACCAAAGCACGACTTGCGTAATCCAATTTCTGAGAAATCCTCACTGATGAAAGGACAACATACTCTTTCCCCCAATACCAGCACCGACCCGAATCTCCTCTGCGCACAGGGCCGCCCTGATGTGCCTAAAATCTGGCAGGCAATCCGAGAGGAAGTGCAGCGAGTCATCGCGAGTGAAAAACGGCTCGTTTCTCTCATGGAGGATGTCTTTCTTTCGCGGGAGTCTCTCGCCTGCTCCCTCGCCGCGCGTCTTTCCAGAAAACTCGCGCGAGAGGACATGACGCGGGAAGAGCTCCTCCCACTCCTTCAAGAAATTCTTCTCTCCCACCCCAAGCTTGTTAGCAGCATGGCCTCTGACTTGATCGCGATCAACGAGCGCGACCCAGCCTGTCATTCCCTGATGCACCCACTCCTTCATTACAAAGGGTTTTTGGCGATCTCCACCTACCGCATCAGTCATCAACTCTGGGAAAATGACAGGCGCGATCTTGCCTTCTACTTTCAGAGCCTTTCGTCAGAAATCTTTGGCGTCGATATCCACCCCGCGGCGAGCCTCGGATGCGGGCTCTTTTTAGACCACGCTACCAGCGTCGTAATCGGAGAAACCTCCATCGTTGAGGACAATGTCTCCATCCTCCATGAGGTCACCTTAGGGGGAACGGGTAAGACCTCGGGAAACCGACACCCCATTGTCCGTTCCGGAGTCCTGATCGGAGCAGGATCTAAGATTTTAGGTCCCGTGGAAATCGGCCAAGGAGCTAAGATCGGCGCGGGGAGCGTGGTGTTGGATGATGTCGCTCCGCATAAGACCGTCGCAGGGGTCCCAGCCATCGTGGTAGGAACCAGCCCGTCCTCGAACCCAGCAGAAGCGATGGATCAAAGCCTCTCCTGCTCTGGTATTTAACGCGGCCGTCTTGGATGCTTGCAAAGAGATACGTTTCTCGCTTCAGTAGAAGCATACAAATTTTCACACCACACAGACCAACATCATGTCAGAATTGAAAGAATTTCGAGAGATTGAAGAAGAGGAATTGCCAGCGGCGCTAAAGGACCATTGGAAAAACGCCAAGGCGAGCGTCGAGCGCAATAACGCGGGATACGCCATCAAATTTCTACAGGCAATCCTGAAGGAAGAGCCCGGTTTTTTGAATGCCCGCAAGCTTCTCCGCCAGGCTGAAATCAACGAAACCGGCGCGACTCCGGGATCAAACAAAAAAGGCCTCTTTGGAGGTGGCAGTGGTGGGGCAATTCTCCGCCAAGCGAAGAAGGATGCCCCCGCCGCTTTGGTTGCTGCGGAGAAGGAGCTGGAATCTGATCCCTTTAACGTCTCTGTGAACGAAGCCGTTCACGATATCGCCCTGCGCATGAATCTTCTTGGGACCGCCTCCTTTGCGCTGGAAACTGCACGCAAAGGTAGCCCAGAGAACACCAAGCTAGCTCATAAGTTGGCCCAGTTTTACGTCGCACGCGACATGCACATGGAGGCCTCCAGCGTCTACCGTGACATCGTTAAACAAGACCCCGCCGATGGTGAGGCCACCAAGGGTGAGAAGGATTGCTCAGCGAAAGCATCGATGGTGAAGAACCGGATGTCTGAAAGCTCTAGCTTCAAGGATATGGTGAAGAGCGACGAAGCCGCAGAGCTAGAGAAAGCCTCCCGCACCGCGCTGACCAAAGAGCAGCTGGAAGAACGGGCCGGCGAATTAGCTGCGAAATACGAAGCGGACCCGAACAATCTCGCCCTCGTGAAGCAACTCGCCCTCACCTACGAGCAACTGGAAGACTGGACCAGTGCACACC
>JALZWJ010000382.1 GCA_023300065.1 Akkermansiaceae bacterium | reverse complement strand
GCCACCCGGAGCACGGAGGCGGTGCATGATGGCGCGGAGCCGTTCGATTTGGCGGCCCGGCTCGGAGCAGTGGATCATTTCGTCGTCAGTCATTTGTCTCGGCGGGCGTTATTGAGAGTTTCCTTTTCTTGGGGCGTGAGGGACTGGATGCCCTGCTCGCTGATTTTATCGAGGAGGCGGTCGACCTCCTTCGTGACCTCAAGCGGGGAGCGGTCGTCCTCGCGGATCACTTTGGCGTCTTGGGTCTTTCTTTTTCCCTTGCCGGAAGGGGCGGATGGAGCCCCGATTTGGGAGAGTTTTACCACGCCCTTCCGGAGTGGGGTCCACTTCAGGACGAGGAGGCCGAAGATGGCACCACCAAGGTGACCGGCGCTCCCTCCGGCATTGTGCCAATTAAGGAGGACGGAGAGGGCCTCATAGATAAAGTAGCCGATGCCGAGGGTCCGCATCTGAATCGGGATGACGAAGAAGAGGAGGACGCGGGCTTGGGGTGCGACGAAGTAGAAGGCGGCGAGGATGCCGAAGACACCCGCAGAGGCGCCGACCATTGGGACCTCGGTGGTGTAGCCCTCAAAGAGGCCGGGGACGAAGAAGAGGACGGTGTAGAAAAGGGCACCGGCCACACCGCAGAGAAGGTAGAAGACGAGGAAGACGCGGGCGCTCATCCAGCGCTCGATGTGCGGGCCGAAGAAAAAGAGGCCGATCCCATTCATGATGAGGTGGCCAAAGTCAGCGTGGAGAAATTGAAAGGTGAGGAAGCGCCAGAGCTGGAGACCCGGGAGGCTTTCTTGGATACTGAAGTGGCCGAGGTGTTGGAGGAAAACGCGGTCTCCGGGGCCAGTCATGAGGACTTGGAGAAAGAGGATAGCAACATTGATGATGATGAGCCACTTCGTGACGGGTGCGCCTTCGAAGGGGCCGGGCATACCGGGTGGGCGGCCGCGCTGCTTCGGCTCCACGTAGTCCTGCTTCATGTAGTCTCTATCTTGAATTCCCACGTCGGAGAGATAGCAGTGAATGGCGAGTCATGAAAATGAAACTTTCTCTTAAGGCGAATCCGGTTTCAACTCCCCTGCAGATGACTCTCACGGATCTAGGATGGAATGACTTCTTTGCAGCGCGCTTCGCGGAGATGGCAAAAGAGGGATGGGTCGCGGGGCGATTGATCCGCGAGACCAAGATCAATTTCTCCGCCTTGCTGGATGATGCGGAGGAGGTGGACTGCATGGTGGGCGGGAAGGTGTGGCATGATGCGACTTGTGATGCGGATCTGCCCGCAGTGGGGGATTGGGTCGCGATCGAGCTCGGGGCGGGCGAGAATGATGAGCACATCATCCGTGCGCGCTTGCCGAGGCAGACTTGTTTCTCTCGGAAAGAGCCGGGGAAGAGCAGTCAGGAACAGGTGATGGCCGCGAATGTCGACATCGTGGTGGTGGTGACCGATGCAGGGTCAGACTTTAATCTACGGCGCATGGAGCGCTATTTCACGATCATTCAGAAGAGTGGCGCGCGCTGCGTGGTGCTGGTGAATAAGTCAGATCTGGAGAGCGATGAGGTGAATGAAAAGGCGCGCGCTGAGATCCAGGAACTTTCGACGAAGGCGGAGGTCCATGTGACGAGCGCGACGCGCCACGAGGGGCTGGAGGTGCTGAAGACTCATCTTAAGCCGGGCATCACCCTCACGATGGTGGGGTCCAGTGGGGTGGGGAAATCGACGCTCGTGAATCAACTTTTAGGTGATGAGTGGCTCTGGACCGGCGAGGTCAATGAGGTGACTGGGAAAGGTCGCCATACCACGGTGGCGCGGGAGTTGGTCGTTTTAGATGAGGGGGGGATGTTGGTCGATAATCCGGGGATCCGAGAGGTCCAGATGTGGACGGATGAGGACACTCTGCGCGATAGTTTTGCGGATGTGGAGGATCTCACCAATCTCTGTAAATTCCGCGACTGTAAGCACCAAGGGGATAAAGGCTGCGCGATTGAGGCGGCGGTGAACTCAGGTGAACTTAATACGGCGCGCTATGAGGCATACTTGCGGCTTGATGAAGAGATAGAGGAACTGAACTTTCGACGGAAGAAGCGCCAGATGATTGTGGAGCGCTGGGGGAAGCGTAATAGCCGAGTGAAGGCTAGGAATCGGGATGATAGGATCGAGTTGGAGAAGGAGCAGCGAGGGGAGTTGTAGGTTTTTTAAACCGCTAATCCTCGCGAATTTCCGCGAATCTTGGTTGGGGGGCTTGGGACGGGGTGAACCGCAAAGATGGGAAGTCGCTAAGGGGGAGAGGGCTTGGTTGGTGGCGGGGAGTTTTTACGCAGATTTCAGGACCCGGATGGACGGGGGGAATCTGCGTAAAAATTCTCGGTCTCTTTCGCAGGTCGGGAAGGCCTTAACCACAGAATGAGCGGAAGGAGCAGAAGCGTGGTTGTTGTTGTTTACCGCAGAGGCGCAGAGGGGGCGTGCTCTCTTTGTTTTGAGTTTTGAATTTCCTATTTTGAATTTGTTTAGAGTTTCAAAATTTAGGA
>JALZWJ010000381.1 GCA_023300065.1 Akkermansiaceae bacterium | reverse complement strand
TAGGTCCTGTGAGAGTAGGTCGTCGCCAGTTATAAGCCCCGTTTGTTGGTTAAGTCCAACAAGCGGGGTTCTTTTATGTATGGGTGTCGGGAAGAGAGACAGAAGAATACCGCCTGCTTCGGTGGGAATGGAGGGCGGGCAGTTGTTTAGGAGCGACGGAGAAGATGGACAGTCTCGGTGAGTTTCTCGAAGTCGATCGGCTTTGAGAGGTATCTTGTCATCCCGGCGTTGAGGCAGCGGGCTTCGTCTTCGGCGAGTGCATTTGCGGTCATTGCGACGATGGGGATTTCTTTGTAATGGGAGCCAGCTTGGCCGCTCCGGATGCGGGAGGTGGTCTCCAGGCCATCCATGATGGGCATTTGAATGTCCATGAAGATGAGGTCGTAGATCGTTTTTTCTTTGAGGATCTCCAGCGCTTCCGCTCCGTTTTGTGCGAGATGGCATGTAATATTAAGTCGTTCGATGACAATTTTGGCGAGCTTCGCATTGATAGGATTGTCTTCAACGATCAGGGCGAAGGTGTTGTTGTGGATCGGAATCGTTTGATCGACCCCTTTGTTTGAGACTGGCTTTTTTAAAATCGGCCTCTTCTGGAGTGAATGAGAAATTGCTGAGAGCAGTTCGTTTTGGCGGACTGGTTTGTAAATGACTTTGGCGAATCCGAGGGCTAGCGCTTCCTCTTTCTCTTCTCCGAGACGCGATGAGGTGACCAAGACCATGCCGGGGGTTTTATCTCCGAGGAGTTTTGTGAATTGCTGAGCGAGTTCAAGGCCGTCTATGTCTGGCATGAGCATATCGAGCAAAAAGAGATCGAAGGGTTGTTCGCTCGACTGGAGAATTTTGAGAGCCTCGTGACCGTGCGAGGCGGTCGTTACGGTGCAGCCCCACTTGGTAAGGCGTGCTTTCATGAAGTCGAGGTTCGTGAAATTGTCGTCGACTACGAGTAGATTGAGCCCACGGATTCGGTCGGTCATCTTATTGACCGGTTCCGCTGGAGCCTTCGCAGGGGAGAAGGGGAGAGTGATGATAAAATCGGAGCCCTGATCGACCACGGAATTTGCCGTGATGCTTCCCCCCATCACCTTGACGAGCTGGCGGCAAATCGCGAGGCCTAGTCCGGTGCCGCCGTAGCGTCTCGTCGTCGAGGCATCAGCTTGTTGGAAGGCGCTAAAGAGTTGTTCTTTAATCGAGTCGGGGAAACCAATCCCGGTATCGGAAACGGTGATCTTCAGTTCGTTTGCGCGGTGGAAGACCACGCGGATCGTGATCGCTCCTGCTTCTGTGAACTTAAGCCCGTTGGAGACTAAGTTAAGAAGGATTTGCTTCAAGCGACCTGAATCTCCGTGAAGCTTGGTTGGCACACCAGGATCGATGAAGTAGAGGAGTTCGACTTGTTTGAGGGCAGATGACTGGGCATGGATATCGAGCGTTTCCTCGATGCATTCGGTGAGGCAGTAGTCTTCTTCTTCGAGTTCGATCTGTCCGCTTTCGATACGGGAGAAATCGAGAATATCGCTGATGACATTTAGGAGGAGGTCCCCGCTTTTTTTGATGATATCGACTTGCTCTTTCTGCTCGCTGTTGAGTTCGGTCTGGCGGAGGAGACTGGTGAATCCGATGATGCCATTAAGGGGGGTGCGGATCTCGTGACTCATGGTGGCGAGGAAGAGAGACTTCGCTTCATTGGCGCGTATCGCGGTTTCAGTGGCAGCCTTGAGTTTTGCGGCCGCTTTCTGTAACTGTGTGATGTCTCGGATGATGCCTTGGATGATGAACTGATCATCGACTTCAAATCGCGTGGCGGAAATTTCGACTGAAACCGTCGAACCGTCGATCCGTTTCATGAGATTTTCAGTCCTCAGGAAACCCTGTTCCATGACTTGGTCGAGAGCCTTTGAGCAGGTTTCGAGCGATTCATCCGGGTAGAGCCGGGTAACGTGGGTCCCGATCAGTCGCTCGCTGTTGATTCCGAGCAGATGACAGATGGCGTGATTCACATCGAGAATCACGCCCTCGGGGGTGTGGAGGATGATCCCCTCGGCGGATGAGTGAAAAAGGGCGGTGAATTTTTTCTCTTCACGGCGGAGCTTAGAGGACTCGACTTGGACCTTCTTCTTTAAAAGCTCGTTGGCCTCGTAGAGTTGGCTGCTTTTTTCTTCCAGTAATTTCTCAGCCTCGAGACGCGCGTTCTTCTCCCGTTGGTGACGGAGTTGCCATTTGTTCGCCTCGTCTGACATTGCTGCTATTGGATGGTGATGATGAAGAGCTCGCGTTTGTCGGGAAGGGTTTCACGGGTAATGGTGTAGGAGGCTTTGAAGTGATCAAGGCAGCCGCTGATGAGGCCGTGACAAACGTCTTCGAGGTGACGTCCAGATTCGTAAATAAGGTGAAGGGTATTCGGTGAATCCGGGCGGGAGCTTACGAAAGTGGGAAGCTCGGCCTCGGGGTAGAGCTTCCGGACTTCAACGTGAATGTAGGTTTCCACCTGTTCCAGGAATTTCAGTGGATCACTGGTCTGGTTGATGAATTGCGGGTAAAGCCTGGCGAGACTGCCAAAAAGATAGCTGCCGAATGAGGTGAGAAGGTCGGGAACCGCGGTCCCCGATTCTTTGCTGAGACTCACCACGAGGTCTACGATTTCGGTGTGACTGTAGGTTCCGACCGCGGTGTAGGAGCCTCCGGAGGGGAGGTCGCAACTAGCGATGATGGTATCGACCATATCGAGGTCGAAGGCCTCCTCGACCATGGTGAGGAATTCGGTAAAAATGACGCCTTTCATTGTGTTGGAATTTTGAGTGGGAAGCAGCTGGAGGTCAGGAAATCTCAAGTCGCTTCATTTTGTTGTAGATCGATTTTTCGGTGATGCCAAGGGTGCGGGCAGATTGAGCCTTGTTTCCTTGGCAGAGAATGAGGGTTTGCTGGATCGCTGCGGTCTCGATTTCTGCGAGGGTATGACCCGCGAGGCCAGTCATGCCGGAGGCCGGACCATCAACGGGCGCAGTGATTTCAGGAAGGTCTGCGGCGGTGATGGTGTGGTCGTCGCAGAAGGCGGAGGCGCGCTCGATCAGATTGGTTAATTGGCGGACGTTGCCTGGCCAATGGTAAGCGATGAGGGCTTGTTCAGCGCATTTCGAAAGTTTGATGGCGGCAACTCCTCGTGAAGCTGCGATCCGCTGCGCGAAGTGTTCGGCAAAGATAATAATTTCTTCCCGGCGCTCTCGCAGCGGCGGGAGGGCGAGCGGTATGACGCTAATACGATAGTAAAGATCTTCTCGGAATTCGCGGTTCGCGATCTTTTCTGCGAAGTCAATATTCGTCGCGGTGATGAGGCGGACGTCGGATTTGATGGGGGCTTCTCCGCCGATGCGGGTGAATTCTCCGTCTTGGAGGACGTTCAGGAGTTTTGGTTGAAGGTCAATGGGGAGGTCGCCGATTTCATCCAGGAAAAGGGTGCCGCCTTTCGCCGCTTCGATCTTACCGATGCGTTTTTTGATCGCGCCAGTGAAGGCTCCTTTTTCATGGCCAAAGAGCTCGCTCTCCAGAAGTTCACGCGGGAGGGCTGGGCAACTCACAGTGATGAATGGCTTATCGGCGCGGTCGCTTTTGGCGTGGATATAACGTGCGAAAACCCCTTTACCGGTTCCGCTTTCTCCAGTGAGAAGGACGGTGGAGTCGAGCTTCGCGATCTTCTCAGCCTTCGTCATAAGCTCGCTAGAGGCGGGAGAGCAGATGACGAGTTCACTACTTTGAGTGGGAACTGAAGCGCTTTCCCTGAGCGTGTGATTTTCTTTCTGAACGTTGCTCAGCTGTTTCGCGTTGCGCAGGGTGGTGAAGAGTTCATCGAGGTCGAAGGGCTTATTGAGATAGTCGTGCGCACCGAGCTTCACCGCTTTCATCGCGGTGGAGGCCTCAGTTTCTCCACTGAGCATGATGACGGGGATGGTGCAGCCGGATTTTTGAAGAGCTTCAAGACACTGAAATCCATCCATCACTGGCATATTGAGATCTAGGAGAATCACGTCAATGTGCTCATCGATGAGTGGCTGAACTTCAGCTCCGTTTCCAACCGTGACGGGATAGAAACCATAATGAGAAGCCTTCATTTCAAGAAGCTTCCGGATGGTGGGGTCATCGTCAGCGATGATGAGGTTATAGTTTTTCATGGCGAATGACCTAGAGAGTTGATTGATTAAACGGGTGAACGAGATGAGGATTAATGAAGAGCATTTGCTAGCCTTAGCGGGAGATGACCGCGAATTAGTAGCTGAGGTGGTGACTGATTTCCGGGATGTGAGCCTCGGATTAGTTGGGCAAATGAAGGCGGCTTTGTGCGAGAAAAATGAAGACGGTCTGAAGGTTTTTTTACACCAATTGAAAGGCTCTAGCGGGACACTGGGGATGGTGACACTTTTTGAAACGTGTCGTGATTTAGAGCTGGAGAATTTTGATTCCTGGGAAAAACAGGGAGATGAAAGGTGTGAAAATTTAGAAGTAGAGATTCGGGAATCGGCTCAATTAGCTTTGAATTGTCTAGTCCGTTGAGTGCGCTGTTTTTTGCTAGGAAGGGGTAGCTCACCGCCGCCGAGCGCTTTGAAAAGACGAACGGAATGGGCGGAGACCCGACCCCGGTTCGCAATGCTTTCGTCCTTCACGCGGATGTAGTCGTCTTGGGCATTAAGGAGGCGGCGCAGATCGACGGTCCCGAGTTGGTAAGCCTGGTTCATGAGACTAGCGGCATCGGCAAGGTCCTCCACTGCGCTTTCGAGCATCGTCTGTCTTTGCCGGGTGTATTGGATACGCGTCATGGCATTTTCCACGTCCGTGATGGCTTGGATGACCGTTTTTTCATACTCGATGATCGCTTGTGTGACCTTTGCTTCGAATTCCTTGATGCGTTTCTTATCTTGGCAGCAGTTAAAGATCCGCCATCTGAGATTTGGGCCAAGACCTAAGGTGCGGGTGAGGGAGGATGCGCGGAGGTTTTCGTAGGTGATGGCTCCGGAGAGCGAGAGTTCGGGATAAAGTTGGGCGGTGGCTACGCCGACGAGGGCGGTTTGGACTGCAATGTTACGTTCAGCTCGGCGGACATCGGGCCGCGAACGGAGAAGTTGGGCGGGGAAGCTGGTCGCGATGGATGCTGGGGGCGTGGGGATCTCGGTATTATTAGCGAGGTAGGTGGCCATGTCGCTAGGGCGGGTCGCGAGGAGGGCAGCGAGCCGATTGCGGATGATCGCGTTTTCCTCCTGAAGCGGCGGGAGCTCAGCTTCGGCAGTGCGGAGTCGCCCGGTGGCTTCTTTCAGATCGAGGCGACTCGAAATGCCTTCCTCGTTGAGCACGCTCACCATTTTATAAATGGTCTCGTAGTTTTGCTGGGCCTCCTGAGCATTGGCGATGCGTTTTTCTAAAGTTCGATAGGCGATGTAGTGGAGAGCGACCTCGCTATTGATGAAGACTGTCGCATCCCGCCACCCTTCGATTTGTGATTCGTAGTCTGCAGTGGCGGCTTCCACTTGTCGGGCAGTCTTTCCAAAAAGATCGATTTCCCAACCGACATTGAATTGGGCCAATTCATTCCGCCCTTGGCCGGGATCCAATTTAATTCCAGAGCGGTCAAAAGAGCCGACTCCTTGTTCAAGGCGGCTGTCGAACTCACCACTCGGAGCCCATGCTGCGGCTAGAACCGCCCGTTGATACCAAGACTCGGTAATGCGTGCCCTTGCGATCCGAATATTGGGGTTGGCTTGGCGGGAAAGATGAATGAGCCGGTTGAGGGTGGGGTCATTAAACTTCTTCCACCAACGTTGCGAACCGGTCACTCGTGCGGCGTTATCAACCTGAATCGAGGCCGTCCATTCATCTGGGAGCGATAACTGGGGAGCTTTATAATCAGGGCCGACGACTGTGCATTGGCTTAAAAATGATAAGCTAATGGCGAATATTAAGAGGTGGCTCCGCGTCACGAGGTAGCATTTACAGTATTAATCTTCAGATTACTGTAAAAATTTCAGTCTATTTCTCTGCGCTAAAATAAATGCTAGGCCGGATAAAAAAGAAAACGTTGATGAATCAGGGGTTGCAGCCGCTTCAGGAGAATTTGGCCCACATCGGGCAATAGGGAAGGGGCAAATCGAACCATCCGAAATTATGAAAACAACAATCAACAACACGACCCTCAGCTTCATCATTCCAGCGATGAACGAGGAAAAAACCCTCGCCACTCTCTTCGAGGGAATTCGTAAGAACGTCCGCGGCCTCTGCCGGGCTTGGGAAGTCATCTTCATTGATGATGGATCGAGCGATGGCACCTGGGCAGAGATGGAACGGCTCGCCGAAATCGGTGGTAAGAATGTGAAGGCCTACAAATTCCCCGCAAATCGCGGCAAGGCCGATGCCCTCGCCCTCGGATATGGCGAAGCCAGCGGAGACGTCGTCTTCACCATGGATGCCGACCTCCAAGACGACCCGGATGAAATCCCCCGCTTCCTCGAGAAGCTCGGCGAAGGCTGGGACATCGTTTCCGGATGGAAGAAGAAGCGCTTCGATCCATGGCATAAAGTGTTACCAAGCCGCGTCTTCAATTCGATGCTCAGCCGCGTCGTCGGAGTCTCCCTTCACGATCACAACTGCGGATTCAAGGCCTACCGCAAAACCGTTGTAAAATCTCTCCCTATGTATGGCGACATGCACCGCATGGTTCCCTCCCTCGCTTCCTTTCAGGGTTTCAAGACCACCGAGATCGCCGTTGAGCACCACGCTCGTGAGCACGGGGTGAGTAAGTACGGCTGGGGTCGTATGATCATCGGGTTCATGGACATGACGACCGTGGGCTTCCTCCAGCGCTTCCGCAATTGCCCCATGCACTTCGCTGGAAAAGTCGCAGGTGGCCTTGGTCTCCTCGGTGCCGGACTCATCACCGGAGCCGCCGCGGCGGTTATCATGGGCACTGCCACTTCCACCTTCCTTATCCTCGGCGCACTTTGCTTCCTCACTGCAATCCTCGTCGGGGTCCAAGGCTTGATGCTCGAACAGCAAGTTTACCGCTCCATGGAAAACGGTCGCAAGATCCGGGTCGCCGTTTCCCACAATGCCGATGAAGCGCTGCCCTCTTACCGTGGCGTCCAAGTCCCCGGCGATCGCCGTCACCTCACTGTCGCCTAATTCACCCTCCTCATTCACTCTTACCCAAATCAATCTCATGAAAAACGAAGCTAATCTCAACGTCGCCGTAGTCACCTCTACCTACGCTCGTAATAACGAAGACTGCCAAGTTCCCTGGATGCGCGAGCTCGTCCGCCGCGTCAATGGTAAGGTCGGTTCCGTCCGCATCTTCGCTCCTTCTTATAAGGGCCTCGCGGATCATGAAATCGATCAAGTCCCCGTTCACCGTTTCCGCTACGCCCCCGTCGGAATGGAGGCCCTGACCCACGACGAAGGCGCTCCAAACAAGACCCGTAAGATCGCTTACAAGCTCCTCGCCATCCCCTACATCCTCCTTGGCATCATCGCCGTCACTCGCTGGTGCCTCAAGCACCGCATCGATGTCCTCCACATCCACTGGCCTTTCCCTCATGGTCTTTGGGCTATCATCCCGCGCTATATTCTCGGAGTGAAAGTGGTCGCCATGAGCCACGGCGCCGAGCTCGCCATCGCCCGCCGCAGTGGGGTCGTTAAAAAAGTCCTCGGCTGGCTTCTGCGCACCGCACATGTCCGTTGTGCAAATAGCTCCCATACCGCAAACGAAGTCAAAAGCGTCAGCGGATGTGAAGACACCATCATCACTCCCTACGGCGCGACCGTCGCCGCCAAAGGCGCTGAGTCCACCCCGACCGAAGTCCCCATGCTTCTCTTCTGCGGCCGCCTCATCCAGCGCAA
>JALZWJ010000380.1 GCA_023300065.1 Akkermansiaceae bacterium | reverse complement strand
GGGGGAGCCTCGGGAAGGAGGCAGCGGTAGCAGGGGCCGCCGAGGTGGGGGGCGAAGACGGTTGCCTGGCCCTCGAACTGGAAAATGGCGCCATGGATGAGGGGCTTTTTGAGGAAGAAGGCGGCGTCGTTTGCGGCGAAGCGGGTGGGGAAGTTATCGGAGCCATCGAGGAGGGCGTCGTAAGGGGCGAGGAGGTCGAGGCAGTTCTCTGGCTCGAAGCGGCCGGGATGGAGGGTGACTTCGACGTGGGGATTAATCTGGTGAAGCCGGGCCTTGGCACTTTCTAGCTTGGAGCTGCCGACGCGGTCGGTATCGTGCAGGATTTGGCGGTGAAGATTGGAGCGGTCGACGACGTCGGGATCGATGAGGCCAATTTTCCCAACGCCCGCAGCGGCGAGGTAAAGGAGAGCGGGTGAGCCGAGGCCGCCGGTGCCGATGCAGAGGATGGAGGAGGCTTTGAGCCGGAGCTGACCTTCTTCGCCAAGCTCGGCGAGCATGGTTTGGCGTAGGTAGCGGTCGGCTTCTTCCGAGGTCAGCGGCATGGAGGGACGATGTCTTTGGAAGGGCTTTCAGGCAAGGAACGATTGCCCCAGATGATGTGGAATGTTAGCTTGCCCCTGTGAGAGTCGCTATTGTCGCACACCCCCGTAAGCCCGATGCCCCGATGGCGGTGCAACGGGTCCGTGAAAGCCTGCTGAAAAGAGGGATCGAAACTGTTTTAGAAGAAGAGACGGCCTCCCTGATCGGGGAGGTTGGGGATCCAAATTTCACAGAGAAGGCGGATCTCGTTATCTCGCTCGGAGGAGATGGGACGTTGTTGGAGACTCTGCATCGGATTGGCCCGTCATCGACTCCGATTGCGGGGGTGAATATCGGGACTTTAGGTTTTTTAACCGCTTGCACGGATGAGGAGGTGGATCTCTTGAGTGATCACCTCGCGACGGGCGAGATGAACATCGTGGAGCGCAGTATGTTAAAGGTCGAGATGATCGAGGAAGGGGGAAAGGCGCATGAGTTTTTAGCCCTGAACGAGGTGGTCTTGATGCGTGGAGAAACGGGCCGCTTAGTCTCGCTGGAGGCGCGGGTCGATGGCGAGCTGCTGAATCACTATCGTGCTGATGGCTTAATCGTGGCCACTCCGACGGGATCGACGGCTTACTCGATGGCCGCTGGTGGGCCTCTCTTGGGACCCTATGCGGGGGTTTTTGTGATCACTCCAATTTGCCCACACAGTATGAGCAACCGCTCATTGGTGGTGAGGGAGCAAGCGGTGATCGAGCTGTCTCCCGATGAAAATGGACAAGAGCCCATTCTTTTCTCGGTGGATGGTCGTGACATCCTCCGGATCGAGAAGGACAGCATCGTGCGCGTGAGTCGGCATGAGCAATCGCTGCGCTTAATCCGCCTGCCGGGGCATTCATTTTACGAGACGTTGAGAAAGAAGCTCCATTGGCATGGCGGCTAGGGAGGGGGAATGCAAAACAGACGACGGGGATGCCTAGATAGAAATAGGAGCCCTACTTTGTCTGGAGTGAAGCGAGGCCGCCGTCGACGGAGAGAGATTGGCCGGTGATCCAGGTGTTGTCTGGGGAGAGTAGGAAGAAGAGGGCATTGGCGATCTCGGCTGCGGTGCCGAGGCGGCCGAGAGGGTGCATCGCTTCCGAGAATTTACGGGCGGCCTCGTTTCCGGTAATGGGCGCGGCGAGTGGGGTGTCGGTGAGGCCGGGGGCCACGCAATTGACGCGGAGTTGATTCTTAGCGTAGGTCGCGGCAGCGGAGCGGGTGAGTCCTGTGAGTCCGGCTTTTGCGGCGGCGATGGCCTCGTGATTGGAGAGCCCTTTTTCTGCGGCAACTGAGGTGACAAAGGCGATGGAGCCGCCGGATTTCCCCATGGGGCGGCCGAGATTACTGAGAAGGTAGAAGGCGGAATTTAGGTTCGTATCCATCGTGCTCTGCCAGTCCTGCACCGAGGTGAGGTGGGCGGGCTTTAAGAGGATGGAGCCGATGCAGTGTGCGGCGGCCTCAATGGTGCCAAGTTCGGCGAGGGCTTGTGTGACGCAGTCGGCCACTTGTTCTGGTTGGGTGAAGTCTGCGATGATGGCCCGTGCCCCGAGTTCGGAGGCGAGAGCGAAGAGGGCAGGTTGATTTCGCCCAGCGAGGACGAGTTGGGTCCCCGCTGAGGCGAGCTGACGGGCAAGGGCGGAGCCAATGCCGCCATTGGCTCCGGTGATGAGGGCTGTTTTTGGTGCGTTCATTAATTGGCGAACCTTAGCTCAGCAAGCCGAGATGGCACCTGGTTTTTTGAGCCTTCTATTTCAATCTTAAATTGCCCGTTTCTACCATCTTGGCCTTTTAGCTCAATACCGAGGGTGGTGAACTTAGCGCCGTTATCACCGCTAGGAAAGCTGACTTGATACCATTTCACGGTGGTTCCTTGAATGAGTGATTTGTTCCAGAGTTGTGGCTGGCCCGCGGAGGTTGCGGCTCCATTTACGACCGTGGTCCCTTTAATTCGAGGAGGGTAGACGAAGAATGGCATTAATTTACTGGAGCCGATAATGCTCACCTTTTCCTTAGAATTTGCAGGGTTAGTGTAGGTCGTGCGATAGCCGTTCGCATTTTTTAGGGTCTCAGGGGCTCCCCATGCCTTTGCGCGAGCGGGGCTAGAAAGGGTGGGTAGGGAGGACGCTGAGGAAGTAGTCCCGCCGCTTGATGAACATTGGGTGACAAGGGGCAGGAGGGGAAGCAGGAGAAGGGATAAGATTTTTTTCATCAGAGTTTTTGTATCAGGTCTCTGATAGTAAGCATCTCTAAAATGACTAAGGGCGGAAGTTTTTTAAAGCGCCGCTGAGATGAGTTTCGTTTTTTCTGAGCGACTGAGTTTTTTGATCCGCATTTCTTCGCGCGTTGCCTCGGACCGATTCCCGACTTCACGGCGGTAGACGATTTTAAGGGGGAGTCTGCCACGGACATATTTTGCGGACTTGGGACCCTGTCCCTCGTGTTCGGAAAAACGCCGTGCCACATCAGTGGCGATGCCGCAGTAGAGGGAGTCATCTCCACAGCGGATGAGGTAGACGTGCCAGCACGTTTTCTCTGCCATGCTAGCTCGGGTTCATTTGCGCGAGGAGACGCTGGTTAAATTCATCAGCCATGTCGTAGCCGATGCGGCGGAGTTGGAGGTCTAGAGCTGCGACTCCGATGAGGCGTGCGGTGTCGCGGCCAGCCGCGACGGGGATTTCTACGAGGGGGACCTCGATGTCGAGGATTTGGAATTTTTTCTGTGAGATGCCCAGGCGGTCGACCTTATTGAGATCTGTTGCGGGCTTTAGGTCGACGACGAGGTCGAGCCGCTTTTCTGGTCGAATCGCAGACAGTCCATAGAGGTTGGCAACGTTGATGATCCCGATGCCGCGCATTTCCAGATACCCACGGGCGAAGTCCTTCGCGGTCGCGGAGAGTTCGCCTCCGATTTGCTTTAGATTGACGACATCGTCTGCCACCAGCGCGGCCCCTTTTTCTAGGAGACCAATCGCGGTTTCACTTTTGCCCGATCCGCTTTGGCCCATGATCATGACCCCGATCCCTCGGTAATCGACCATGCAGCCGTGGAGCAAGGTGCGGGGGGCAAATTCATCTTCAAGCCGAATGGTGGCGTCATTTAAGACGGACATGGTTTGGCGGGGAGAATTGATGATCGCGATGTTGCGATCACGAGCGATCTTTCGCAAAGGGGCTGCGAGCTCATGGCCGCGTGCTACGACGAGGCAAGGGAAGTCTTGGTCACAGAGTTTTGTGAAGCGCTCGATCCTGACTTCATCGCTAAGTTTATCGAGGTAGGAGATTTCAGAGTTACCCAGAACCTGAATCCGCATGTGGGCGAAGTAGTCAAAGAACCCCGCCAAGGCGAGGCCGGGGCGGTTCACGGCGGGCTCCTCGATGAGGCGCTCTAGCCCCATGACAGGATGCTCAGTGCTCAGGCCTAGATCCTCGCCATGCCGCTCTATAAATTCCTGAACGGTGATGCTTTTTATGACCTTTCGTTTTCCTCCTGCTGGCATAATAGCGATCTTAGCGATGGAGGCTTGCTTGGCGAGACGATGTTTCTTAAGCGGTTTAACTTAAGATATCGAGCAGCTCGCCGACGTTGTGCTTATCTTCCAGGGTGTGCTTTAAGCGCTTCCGGCGGTTGATGGTATAGATGTTTCTACGCCCTTCTTTACGCACTTTCAGAACTTTATCTTCTATCAACTCTGCCAGGATTCTCTGCACAGCACGCTGGGTAATGCCGACCTCATCAGAAAGGTCTCTAATCCGTGAGTGTGGCTCGCGGGAGAGGCAGACTAAGATGTGAAAATGATTGGTCAGAAAAGTCCATTGGGATGGGGAGGGGGCTGTTTTATTTGAACTCATCTACGGGGTTTAATCTAAAACGGGTTTAGGGATAAAGTTGAACGGGCAAAAGACAGAGGAGGGCCTCCTGATAAAGGAAGCCCTCCTGTGAAAACGTCTCGTTAGTTCAGGAATGTTACCTTGCCTGTCTGGAGTGAGTAAACACCACCCACGATTTTGATCTTACCTTCTTTCTCAAGGTTGGAGAGGACCTCGCTCCGCTTGCGGATGTCAGTAAGGGTCGTGGCTACGTTGTTCTCGACGACGTTTGCAACAAAGTCCTTGTTCTTCGAGTTACGCTCTCCGTCGTGCCCTTCAACACTGGCGATAGCTGGGTCAATCTGCTCTAGAAGAGTGGTGAGATTGCCAAGCTTTACGGCATCACAAGCGCCCTTCACAGCACCACAGGATTCGTGACCTAGGACCATGATGACTTTGATACCGGCAACCGCCGCAGCATATTCCATTGAGCCGAGCTGCTCGTCTGTCTCAATGTTTCCGGCGACACGGCCTACAAAGACATCGCCGATTCCCTGGTTGAAGACCTGCTCGACTGGAACGCGGGAGTCCACGCAGGACAGGATATAAGCCTTCGGGAACTGACCTTTCGTTGCTTCAGCTCGGCGGGCTGCGATGTTAGGGGCTGAAACCTGTCCGGTGGCATACTGCTCATTCCCTTTGGTGAGGTCTTGTAAGACGGCGTCTGGTGTGAGGGCTTTCTGGACTTCAGCATCTGGCTGGATGCTTGCACCCGTGGCAGAATCCTTATTCTCAGTGCAAGCGACGAAGAGAGAGATAGCGGTGGCTCCAGCAAGGGCGATGGAAAGAGTTTTCATTGAGTCGGTAATATTTAATGTTGATTTGGATAAGATATCCGGAGTGAGGTTAGCTCGTAAAACAAAGGGTGCAAATGAATACGTGTATTTTTTTTCGGATATTTTCGGGAGGTGCTTTTTGTCGGTTTTGGAGCCGGTGACTTAAAG
>JALZWJ010000379.1 GCA_023300065.1 Akkermansiaceae bacterium | reverse complement strand
ATTTTGGGGTGTTCGTCGTCCTGAGCCTGTCTGCGGTCGATTCCTCCCGTTTAATGAGACAGACAAATATCGAGGTGTCTTTTTTTCTGGATTTGGCGATTTCTCATGTGACGTCTCGGGATGGTTCATCGGGTGGTGCATCGGGTGGTGCATCGGGAGTTGTTGTTGACGGCGAAGAGGGGCTGGTGGGGGAGATTTGGTCGGTGCGTGATTTGCGGTGTGATGTGGAGCGGGAGTGAGTTTTTGAGAGAGGTCGGTGCTGGTTTTGGTCTTGTTTCTTTCCTTGTCGTCCCTTAGCACGATGGTCCTGAGAGCTTGCTGTCGGGCAGACTTTTTATGATTTCTCTCCAACAATTGGTGACTCCAGAGTGTGTGATTCTCGAACTCGCTGAGACCGGCCATGAAGAGGTCGTGCTTGAGATGATCGGTCATCTTTCTGAGATTGGGAAGATCCCTTCGGGAGATTGCTACCTTTACGGGAATGCGGTGAGGGAGCGTGAGTCTCATGTCGGGACTGGGTTGGGCTCTGGCGTGGCAATTCCGCATGCTCGGGTGAAGGGGTTGAAGGAAATTTTGTTGGTTTTTGGGCGCTCACCGGAAGGGGTTGATTTCGACTCGCCGGATAATGCTCCGTCTCATCTTATTTGTCTGATGTTGGTGCCGGAGGAGAAAGCGGCCCAGCACCTTCAGATCCTTTCGGAGTTATCTAAGATATTCCGCCAATCCGATCTCCGTGATCAGCTTGAAGGAGCCAAGTCCGTTGAGGAGATTTGCGACCTTTTTTCAACAGCTTCTATTTCTTAAAATTCATTGTTATGACCATTTCCGAAATTCTACGTGAAAAAGTCCTCACCGCGCTCAAGGCTCTCGATATCACTGTTTCTGATCCATCTCGGATTCAGGTGACCAAAGCTGCCGATTTACGTTTTGGTGATTTTCAAAGCAACGCCGCGATGATGTTGGCGAAGCCTGCGGGGAAGAATCCGCGTGAGTTCGCCGCGGAGCTGATGGAGAAGATTTCGGCAGATGATCTTTGTGAGATCTCGATCGCGGGGCCGGGGTTTTTAAACTTTACGTTGAAGGCTGAGGCATGGGCGGATCAAGCACGGGCGCAGTGGAGCTGCCCTGATCTTGCGATCATTCAGGTGGAGTCGCCGCAGACGATTGTGGTGGATTTCTCCGCGCCTAATGTGGCGAAGCCGATGCATGTGGGGCATATCCGCTCAACCATTATCGGTGAGTGTCTCTCCCGCGTGGCGAGCAAGATCGGTCATAAGGTGATCAAGGATAACCACCTTGGTGACTGGGGCACCCAGTTCGGGATGGTGACGTGGGCTTGGAAGAAAGGGGTGGATGAATCATTGCTGGAGACGGCTCCGCTGCAGGAACTCCTGCGTCTCTACCGCATGGCCTCGGAGGCTTCGAAGGAAGATGAAGTGATCCGTGAGGAATGCCGGGCTGAGTTGGTGAAGCTCCAAAAAGGGGACTCGGAAAATCGTGCGATTTGGACGCGCTGCGTGGATCTCTCCCGTAAGGGCCTGGACCGGATTTATGATCGTCTTGATGTCTGCTTTGATCACTGGCTCGGAGAGAGTGATTATAATGAGGCCTTGGCACCTCTCGTGGAGAAGCTCATCGCAGATGGACAGGCGCGCGAGAGCGATGGCGCGATTGGGATTTTTTCCAGCGAGTCGGTGAAGCCGAAGAATGATCCATTCAAGGTCAACCGCGATGGTGAGTGGCAGGACTTCCCGATGTTGGTGAAGAAGAAAGACGGGGGCTTTAACTACGCCACTACCGACATCGCGACGGTGCAATTCCGGGTCGATGAGTGGAAGGCCGATCAGATCTGGTATGTCGTGGACTTTCGCCAAGGTGGGCACTTTGAGCAGCTCTTTGATGTGGCAGGTCGCTTAGGATATGATCAAGTCAACCTCGTCCACGTGGCCTTCGGGACGATCCTCGGTAAAGACGGGAAACCGTTGAAGACGCGGGCCGGAGACTTACCCCAGCTTGAAGATGTTTTAGATGATGCGGTGAAGGCATCGCAGCTCGTGGTGAATGAAAAAAGCCGCCTCGAGAGTGCGGAGGAGAAAGCGGAGCTTGCGGAGTTGATCGGAGTGAATTCCGTGAAGTTTACCGAGCTCTCACATCACCGGATGTCGGACTATCTTTTCGACCTCGATAAAATGGTGGCATTGGAGGGAGATACGGCCCCGTATCTCCTTTACAGCTACGTCCGGGCTCGCTCGATTTTTAGAAAACTCGATGAAGAGGTCTCCCTCGATGGTGCGAATCTGGTTCTCACTGAGAAGGCTGAGATTCACTTGGTCCGGATGTTGAGCCGCTACAGCGATCAGATTCACCAGGTTCTGGATGATTATCGCCCGAACCTCCTCGCGACGTATCTCCTCGAAGTGGCGCGCGCCTTTCACTCGTTCTTTGAAGCCTGCCCAGTTTTGAAGTCGGAAGGGCAAACTCGCGAAAGCCGCTTGATCCTTTGTGATCTCACCTCCAAGGTCCTCAAGGATGGCTTGAATCTTCTCGCGATCCCAGTTCCTGAACGGATGTAATTATGAAAAAACCCATCGTCATCAAGATCGGCACGGGGGTCCTAACTCGTGAAAATGGAACGCTCGATGGAGAGTCTCTCGTCCGTCTAGTCACGGCGGTTTCCGCTTTGAAGGCGAAGGGGCACGCCTGCGTCGTGGTCTCCTCCGGGGCGGTCGGCGCGGGAGTGAGCGCGCTCTCGCTCAAGGCTTACCCAGATGATGTGGAAACACGCCAAGCTGCGGCGGCGATCGGGCAGGCCCGTCTCATTCAGCGTTACCAAGCTCTTTTTGAGCAGTTTGATTTTGATGTCGCTCAGCTTCTTTTAACGGGATCTGATTTTGGTGAGAACGGGGAACGAATTTCGGCGACCATGAATCGTCTCCTTCAGGAAGGGGACATCATTCCTATTGTGAATGAGAATGACTCAGTCGCGATCGAGGAACTCAGGGTGGGGGATAATGACATGCTCTCAGCCCGTGTCGCAGAGCTTTTAAAAGCACAGACCCTCATTCTTCTCACCACGGTCGACGGTCTCCTTGATCAGAATGGCGAATTGATCCGCTCCGTGGGGAACTTAGACGAGGTCAAAGGACACGTTCGTTCGGAGAGTGGGAAATTCTCGATTGGTGGAATGGCCTCTAAACTCGAGGCGGTCCAATACGCCACGCAATGCGGGGTAGAGGTTTTGATCGCCAATGGCCGCGAGCCAGAACAGCTATCCAAGCTGGTGGATGGTGCGGGAAAAGCGACCCGCTTCTCTTGCTAATGCCTTCGCAGATGGTGCGACTTAATTCTTCAGCTTATACGAACCGGCTGACATGCTCCTTTTATGACGAAAGCCGAAAAATCCTTCCTCTTTGAACTCCTCGAAACACCCAGCCCCACGGGATTTGAAATGCCGGGCCAACGGGTCTGGGCAGACTACATCGGGACCTTTGCCGATTCCGTAGAGTGCGATGCCTATGGTTCTACGTGGGCCACTTTGAAAGGTCAGTCGGATAATATCGTGATGCTGGAAGCTCACGCCGATGAGATCGGCTACATGATCAAGCACATCACAAAGGATGGCTTCCTCTACCTCGATCAGATTGGAGGAAGCGACTCCGCAACTGGGCGTGGGCGTCGCCTTCAGATCCTAGGTGACGAAGGGGTGGTTCTCGGCGTGATCGGCAATACGGCAATTCACCTCCGGCGTGATTCTCTCGGAAATGAAAAGGCTCCGAAGGTCCATGAACTCTGGGTTGATGTGGGGGCCTCTTCTGAAAAAGAGGTCGCTAAAATGGGGCTGCGCGTAGGGCATCCCGCTGTTTATGCAGATGGCCCCTCGGAGTTAGGCAAGGACCGCCTCGTGAGCCGCGCGGTCGATAACCGGATCGGGGGCTTTATGATTGCTCAAGTCATGAAGAAGTTGGCAGCGGCGAAGAAAAAGCCCGCTTTCACTGTCGTTTGTTTGAATTCTGTGCAGGAAGAAATCGGAGGCTATGGCGCTAAGATGGCGACTCACCGGATCCAGCCCGATGTCAGCTTATGCACCGATGTGACTCACGCCACCGATACTCCCGGCTTAAGTGCCCCGATGTATGGGCGCGTCGAATTAGGCGGGGGACCCACCGTGACTCATGGATCTGCCAACCATCCTTTGGTTGTTGAGAGGCTCATCGAAGTGGCGGAAAAGAAAAAGATCACAATTCAGCATGAAGCTGCTGGCCGCTTCACCGGGACTGATACCGATTCGATTTTCCAATCACGGAGTGGCATTCCCAGCGCCCTCGTTTCACTCCCATTACGCTGCATGCATTCCGTGATCGAGATGGCTTCTTATGCCGATGTGGAGGCCACCACCGACCTGATGGCTGGTTTTATCGAAAATTTGGGCAAGAAAGAGACTTTTCAACAGTCCCTGAAATGATCTTAATACGCGCATGAAACGACGTCGCGGACGCAGAGGATTTTGGTGGTGGTCTTGGCTCTTAGCTCTCATCACGGTTGGTGGAGTTGTAGGTGGATTTTTCTACGGGGAAAAGCAGTGGGAAGAGGCTCCTAAGGATTACTATTCTTCTGCAAAGCTCTCGATCCATATCCGCGAACCTTTCGTAGCCCGCGGCGCAAAGCTAGAGGCCTCAGACAGCAGCCTCGCTAATTTGAATGAAGAGGCCGTCCTGCGCGACATCAAATCAGAGCAGGCGCTTTCTCCAGTTCTCGCTGAGTTTGAACTTACCCAAAAATGGGGGATGGGAACTGCGGATGCTCTGACCGAGCTCCGCTCATCCGTCAGTTTAGAGCATGACCGCTTGCTGAAGGTGCTCTTCGTCATTGTCTCACGTCATGACGCGAATGAAGCGGCCCAGATTGCCAACTTCATTGCCAATGGCGTCGCAGGACGCGTAAAGATCGTCGATGAACAACAGAAGATCGAAGGGGCTGAAAATCTTAAGGAAGAACTCTCTCCTTTTGTTCAGTCAGAAATAGAAGCGCGTGATGATCTGAAAGCGGCCTTTGCCGACAAAGGAATCACGATCGATCCTAAGCCCGGGGTGGATGTTTCAACCTACCTCTTAGATGCCGTCATTAACGAAGCGTATATCAAGTGGGAGGGCACGCTGGATAACCTCACGGGAGTGAAACGTTCTCAAGGCGCGTTCGAGAATCATTGGCGCCGAGACGTCAGACCCACCATCGTCACCGAAGATGCCGTGGCGCCGCCGACTTTCGCCGGTCCTGAGGTAGAGCCCTTTCAGATGCAGTGGGCTCTCTATGGCCTCACGCTCGGTTTGGTCGGTGGCTCGCTCCTCTCGTTGCTTTGCTGGAAGCTTTTTCCCTAGTCAGAGAATGTGCGACACGGAAGCTTGTCGGCTGACTCTTGGGGTGCCAATCTGAGAGCAGATGCGTTGCTTGATTTTATCTTTTTTCCTGTGTGTCTCAGGGGTTTTCGCGGGAGAGCCCTCTGAGGTTGCGCTAGAATTCTTAGTCGATGCTCAGTCGTCTAAGACAACCGCAGAAGTGACGGCTGGTCTCGCCATCTCGAGCTTTTGCGGCCCCGAGAAAAGGCAAATCATCAATGACCGCTGGGAAGGCCGCGCCTCATGGCTCAAGTCTACCAAATATGAGCTCTCCTCTCTGACCGCAAAAATCGATGGCGATATCGCCGCTGTAATCATCGCAGCCCGGACTGAAGAAAGCCCAGAGGCTGCCTCCGTCATTGCACTCGGCCTTGTTCATGACGGCACCGATTGGAAAGTAGCCCCGCTTGAGGGCGGATTCGCCAATACTGGGCTCGGCTTTAGCCCCGAGGTCAAAGGCCGGACCGATTTTCTTGAGCAGTGGATGTCGCTTGAGAAAACCAAAGCAAAAATACAGCTCCTTACTGAAGAACGCGCCCGTTTTAATCAGTCCATGCAGGGCGTTGTAGACCCGCAAAAACTCAAGCTCGAAGACTCCGAGGCAGTCCTAGTTGAGTTCATGAAAGCGGCGCACGCTGGGGAACTTAAAAAACTTCTCGTCTGGCAGGGGATACTCGAAAGAGACCAACTCCCTGAACGCGACTGGGAACGTGATATCGCGGCGACCCGCCTCGGGATGATCACGCAGGACCCTCAGTCAGCTTGGCGCACCTTACGGTCAAACAAGGTCATGAAGGTGATCGTAAATGGTCATGGAGATACCGAAGAGGCTAGCTACCTCGTCGCCTTCCTCTCCTCCTTTAAGGTGAACCCACGACGTGAAGTCCTCAACGCAATCCGCTTTGAACTCCTTCTGACCGAAAATGGATGGCGAGTTCAACTTCCCGTTTTTTACTCCTTTGACAACGAGGACCGCGACACCCATCGCGAAGCCTTTAGAGAGGCGTTCGATTGGGGCGATCTCCGAGATGCCGAGGGAATGGGCGACGTCTTTGAACTTGCCAATGATCCCATTCGTCTGGCCCAGCCCAAGGCGATGTTGGAAGGAATCATCGAAGATCTCAAAGCAGGGACCATCGTCCCATTCCTGCAACGCCACTTCCGCGAAGTTGAAATCTTCGAAGATGATGACGAAGAGCGGGAAGGTGACGACGCTCTCCCCGCAAAAGAAGTGCCAGTCGATGGAGATCTCGATGAGCGCAGGATGGAACGCTACCGCTCTGCGACCAATTGGTGGGGCGATGCCCTAGGCTCGCTCGAAGCCGCAAAAGCGGGGATCCAAAAAATCTACCAAGAAGGGGACCTTGCTCTCGGTATCATAAAATTAGAAACTGGGGGCACCGGTTGGAAGCCTCAACTCAAGGAGGTCTGGATGGAAAAATCGGAAGATGGATGGATGGTCCTTCCGGGGGATTCTAAACCCTTAGCGCACTCACTCACACCTGCCTTGCTCAAAAATCAGAAGAAGATTTCCAGGGCCTACTCTGCTGACCTGGCTCAATTAGAAGAAGAGTATTTCGCGGAGGTTCTGAAAAGCTTTGGACGTGATGATCCCACGGGCGTAGCGCTTGATGAAGCGGCATCCCTCGAACTGGCCAAAGAATGGCAAGCCACCGCATCAGCCGGCTCCATCATGGACCTCGTCCGTAAATCGGCAGTCCGCGCCACCCCTACTGATACGAAAAAATTCATGCGTGACCTTAGTTACCTCCGTGCTTCAGCTGGGGTATTTCAAGGGGAGGACGGTCTCACCGCTTCGAAGCCCTTCGGCCGCTTCCGTGGCGTCTCTCTCGTGATCGATCAAGGTCCCGGGAATGAGCCCTCGTTTCCTCTCTCCATCATCGTTCCCACCAAAGATGGACATAAAATTCTGGCGGATATCGAACTTCCTTTCGCAAAAAATAAAGGCCAGCGCCTCATGAATGAAGCCCGCATTCAGACGCTGACCAAAGAACTCTCAGAAGCGGACCTCGCCTCGATTGTGGCACTCCGCCAGTGGCACCAGACCCTCACTCTCCCCGTTTGGGAGAAATGGAAAATGGACCAAGCTCAGAAAAAGAAATAATGGAAGTCTCAGAGATTGTCTCACGCCTTGAAAACTCAATCAGATCCGTGATGCTTGGGCAACCGGAGCCTCTGAGAAGAGTCCTAGCCACCATGATCGCCGGTGGGCACGTTCTCCTCGAGGATGTGCCAGGGACCGGAAAAACAACCCTCGCGAAGGCCATTGCTGCCTCGGTGGGGGAGGCTGACTTTCGGCGAGTCCAATTCACGCCAGACCTACTGCCTTCTGACATTTTAGGAGTTAGCGTGCTGGATGCTCGGACCTCGACCTTTGAATTCCACCCCGGCCCCATCTTTAGCGATATCCTCCTCGCGGATGAAGTGAACCGCGCCTCTCCCAGAACCCAGAGTGCCTTGCTAGAGGCCATGGCAGAAAAGCAAGTCACCATCGAGGGCGCGCGCCATGATCTCGGCCCACTCTTCTTCGTAATCGCGACCCAAAATCCGGTGGAGCTTCGCGGAACCTATCCACTTCCAGAAGCGCAGATGGATCGCTTCGCCTACCAATGCTCTCTCGGTTACGTCTCGGTCGCGCAAGAGATTGCCATTCTGAATGCCCAAGAGAAAGCACACCCGCTCACTACCGTGGAGCCTGTCGTCAGTCGCGATGACCTTTTGCGCGTTCGTGAAGCCGTCTTGCAGGTTGCCATCACGCCCGCGCTTCAAGAATACCTTGTGCGCCTCGTTGCCGCCACCCGGGGCCGTCCGGGCGTGAAGCTTGCGGCCAGCCCTCGCGCCTCCCTAAACCTCCTCCGTATCTCACAAGCCCTCAGCCTTTTCGAAGGCCGTGACTATGTCCTCCCCGAGACCATCCAGTCTCTCGCAGCAGGAGTGATCGGCCACCGCCTCGTCTTAGAGCCAGAAGCCCAATACGCAGGCCGCACCGGCCAGTCCGTCGTCGCCGAAATCGTCGCCGAGCTCGCCGTCCCTGTCTAGCCACTCTCTAAAGCATCCCAAGGATACTGAAAACTCGTGAGAGGCGCTCTGCGTGAGCGACCTAAGAGAAGTCTCGCATTTCTCAAGAAATTGAAAAAACTTCCAAATCAACCTCGTAACTCTAGCACAATGAAAACACTTCTACTTACCAGCTGCGCCCTCGCGTCATCGATCTCGATGAGTCTCGCCTATACTCCGACTCCTCTGGAGCAAGGAGCTACCGCCCCTGATTTCAAGCTCGTCAATGTTGACGATAAGACTCTCAGCCTCGCCGATATCCGAGGGAAAAAGGCCACGGCCATTATCTTTACCACCAATCATTGCCCCGATGCCATCGCCGCCGTTGACCGGATGAAGGCGTTGGTCGAAAAATTTGAGGCTCAAGGAGTCGGCTTCGCTGCAATTAATAGTAACTCTCCGAAGGGGCTCAGCCTCGATGAACTTAGGTTCACCGTTTATAGTGATTCCTTTGAAGACATGAAGCTCGTGTCTCAAGAGTCGGAGTTCAACCTGCCCTATCTTTACGATGGTGAAAGGCAAGACGTCGCCAAAGCATACGGAGCGGTTGCGACCCCGCACATCTTCATTTTTGATGCCGACCTTAAGTTGAAATACAACGGTCGTATGGACGATGGCCGCCGTAGACTTGGGCCTGCAAAAAAGAATGAGGCGCACGATGCTCTGACCGCAATGTTAGCTGGCAAAGAGCCTGCCGTGATCAAGACCCGCCCCATCGGCTGTACCACCAAGTGGTCAGAAAAGGCTGGCGCGGTGGCTGCTCATAATCTGCGATGGAATGCTCAGCCCGTAGTGGTTGAGACGATTGACGCCGAGGCTGTTGCCAAAATCGTGGCGAACAAAGCGGGCTCTACTTTCCGCCTCCTTAATATTTGGTCCACCAGCTGTGGCCCTTGTGTGGCAGAATTCCCCGATCTTGCCGGTATCTACAAGCAATACTCGTTGCAAAATCTAGAGTTTATCCCCATCAGTCTCGATCCGAAAAAAGACATCGCAAAGGTCACTGAGTTCCTCAAAGAGCACCACGTAGGCACCTCTCCCCGCATTCAGCAGCTTCTTAATAAAGACAATCGGACGACCAATAATTACCTCTTTGATGGCGACACGGAGGACCTTGCAAAAGCGCTAGACCCTGAGTGGAACGGCGCGATGCCCCACACCCTTCTCATCGATGAGAAAGGAAAAGTTCTCTACCGCCACACTGGCCAAATCGAGCCGCTCACTCTTAAGAACGCGATTGTTGCGGAAGTCTGGCGCAAGAGCGAAGAGTAAAAACGCCCACCACTCGCACCGCAATCCAGTCGAAATCACGCCCTGCTTCGAAACAGGGGTGATGAGGCTTGAAATGTGTGCTGAAGCTGAAAAAGTCCTCCCCAGATGTGCGACAATCCAAATATGCGCGAGTTCTCCTCAAAGGTGCTCGATGGTCCTGACCGAGCTCCTAGCCGAGCGATGCTCTATCCAGTCGGTTTTGATAAAGACGATTTTAAAAAACCTAAGATCGGGGTGGCTTCCACGTGGAGTCAGGTGACCCCTTGTAATTTTCATATCGATGTCTTGGCAAAGGATTCCGCTAAAGGAGTGGATGCCGCCGGTGGTAAGTCAGTGATTTTCAACACGATCACGATCTCTGATGGAATCTCGATGGGGACGGAGGGGATGAAGTATTCCCTCGTGAGCCGCGAGGTGATTGCCGATTCAATCGAGACTGTAGTGGGTTGTGAGGGGATGGATGGATATGTCGCGATCGGTGGTTGTGACAAGAATATGCCGGCGTGTGTCATGGCGATGGCTCGCATGAATCGTCCCGCCGTTTTTGTGTATGGAGGGACGATTCTTCCCGGATGTGCGACTCTGAAAGGTGAGGAAAAGGAACTCGATATCGTTTCCGTCTTCGAAGCCGTGGGGATGCATGCGAGCGGTGAAATGTCTGATAATGAGCTTCAGACGATTGAAGAAAAAGCGATTCCCGGACCTGGTTCCTGTGGTGGCATGTACACCGCTAATACCATGGCGAGTGCGATTGAGGCTCTCGGAATGAGTCTACCGAACAGCTCGGCCCAAGCCGCGATTAGCGATGATAAGAAACGCGATTGCTTCGATGCTGGGGCGGCCGTGCTGCACCTCCTCGAAAAAGGGATTAAGCCGCGCGACATCATGACGCGAAAGGCTTTTGAAAATGCGATCACCGTCGTGATCACACTGGGTGGATCGACCAATGCGGTTCTCCACCTACTCGCGATGGCTCATGCCGCTGATGTGGAGTTAAGCATTGATGACTTTACTGAGATCGGAAAGCGCGTTCCAGTTTTAGCTGATCTGAAGCCGAGCGGGAAATACGTGATGGCAGAGCTTGTGAAAATCGGAGGCCTAGTTCCTCTCATGAAGCTTCTCCTCGCAGAAGGCCTGATTCACGGAGACTGCATGACCGTCACTGGTAAGACGATCGCACAAAACCTCGCCAATTCGCCTTTGGAATTCCCAGAAGGTCAGGACGTGGTGCGGCCGATGAGTAACCCTGTCAAAAAAGACAGCCACCTCCGCATCCTTTACGGAAACTTGGCGCCGACCGGATCGGTCGCGAAGATTTCCGGAAAAGAGGGGCTGTCCTTCACGGGACGAGCCCGCGTTTATGACTCAGAAGAGGCCGGTATGACCGCGATCTTGAGCGGTGATATCGTAGCGGGAGATGTCATCGTCATCCGACTAGAGGGTCCAAAAGGTGGACCTGGAATGCGGGAGATGCTGGGGCCGACAGCTGCGGTAATGGGCCGTGGTTTAGGTGACAAAGTCGCTCTGATTACCGATGGCCGTTTCTCAGGTGGGAGTCACGGATTTGTGGTCGGGCACATTACGCCAGAGGCTTTTGATGGTGGCCCAATTGGTCTTCTTGAAGAAGGGGATACCATTACGATCGATGCTGATCAGAATGTCATCACGACGGATGCCGATCTGGAGTCCCGCCGCGCGGCGTGGGTCCAGCCTGCGCCACGCTACACGCGTGGGGTTTTGGCAAAGTATGCCAAGCTTGTCACCAGCGCCAGTGAGGGCGCGGTGACAGATAAGTAGATGGTCCAGACCGCCTCGGGTCCCTTGATCTTTCAGTGGCCGTCCTATTCTTCCTCCGCAGCGGGGAGGGGAGGGCGGCCATTTTTCATGTCGGAGAGGAGAGAGATTTCACCCTCGCGGCCGGTGTTTTCTTGCTGTTTTACATAGCTGTTATTGAGGCCCGCAAAGAGGGCTAGGGCGCCGCAAACTATTAAAGCTAAGCCATAAAGGAACCCGTTGCCTTGATTGCTAGACGCTAATACTGGGGCCGGAGCGGCAGCCGGACGGCGGGGAGTGGTGACGACGTTCGCCTTCGCCTTCGTCCTTGTCTTCGTCTTTGCCTTGGGCCGAGACTCCTTATCGCTCACTGGCTCATCGCTCAGCTCGCTGGCTTTTTTGGCGTGAGGGGTGACTTCTTCATCGTCCAATTCGTCCAGCTCATCGTCTGAAAGAGTGTAGCCAAATTGCACATCGCCGACGTGCACGTCGCTGTCGTTGCGGAGGTCGATGATCGCCATTTTTTCGTCATCGAGTTTGATGCCGTTGGTCGATTTACGATCGCGGAGGATGTAGCCTCCCTCCATGCGCTCCATCGTGCAGTGGTTGGAGGAGACCGAGGGACAGTCAATGATGATGTCATTCTCAGAGCTCCGCCCGATCGTGACTTTTTGACGGTCGAGTTGAAAGCGATAGGGCTGGGAGTTTTTTCCGGAGATAGTGATGCTGACGCGTGGCATAAAAGATAAGTAGGTTTTAAAAAGCTACCCACATCGCCCCGTCTTTGGCGATGAGAAAACTTCAGTTAATGAGGCAACAGGGCTGGGGTTTTTTAAAACCACGGAATACCTAGATGACACGGAAGCTTGAGGGGGGCGGATCAGGGCGATGAAGCTAGGGGAGGTTTTTTGCATGTTTCTTTGTTCTCCAGCCCCAATCGGGGCGAGCTATCGTAGCCCACGGGCAGAGGGAGAAAAAAACATGTCAGGCATGTTTTAAGGCCAAGCTCCTTCATCCTTTTATCTGCAATGATCTTACGACGGGGTGGGGAGGCAAGTTGGCGCAGAATTTTCGCAATGGCGCATTCTATGAGGCTGACACGTTGAAGGTGTTTTGGCTGCTACGTTCAAAGTCTTCCTCTTACCTTCTTCGTTGTTCGGGAATCCAAAGCCTGTTCTAAGGTGTCAGGCGACAAGCTTCATCTGAAACGAAGCTTGTCTCGTTGTCTCTTTTTACTATCTTTCGGATTGAGTTTGAAAAGAAATCCACCATCTCCCGAGAAAAAAACATGTCAGGCATGTTTCACTAGCTACGACCGCGATGGCAACCTCACCGACGATGGCAACCGCACC
>JALZWJ010000378.1 GCA_023300065.1 Akkermansiaceae bacterium | reverse complement strand
CCCGGTGATGGTGCAGTGCTCGAAGACGGCAAATCCCCCAACACTGGCGAAGGCGCCGCCGATGCTGTAACCACTGATTCCGGTGACTTCCCCGACGATATTCTGGGAGATCGTGCATTGTCGCATGGTGATGTTTGTGTCGGTGTAGATCCCGCCCCCACCGGATGAACTGGCGAGGGTCTCGTTCCCGCTGATCTCACAATTCTCCAAAGTCATGATGGAACGGGAGCCGATTCCCCCACCTTCGGAAACGAAGCCATTGGTGGTGTTTCCAATGATCCGTGAGTTCCGAATCAGTGCGGTGCCTGACTCGGTATAGACCCCCCCTCCTTGAGAAAAGGCACCCGTGGTGGTGTTATTTTCGAAGAGGCACAAATCGATCAAGAGATTCCCACCGGAGTGGAAGAGCCCCCCACCATCGGCATTTGTGGAGGTGTTCCTGTTTGGGTTTCCGGTAGCGGCGGTGGCGCGGCCATTGCGAATGGTGCAATTGATGATTTCCAGTGAACCAAAGGCGCGGATATTGGCACCTCCGAGAGTGGCCCGCCCGTCTTGGATGGTGAGATTCTCAAGCCGGTGCGAATTATCTGCGGTGGAGCCGGATGAGATCTGGAAGACGCGTTGGCTACTTTGACCGCTGATGAAAAGTTGCTCACGGCCCGGTCCGAGAATTTGGAGGGGAGATGAGCTGATGGTGAGGGGCGCATCCAGGGAAATGATGTGGGGTCCATTCGTCTCAAAAATGGAAGCGAAGATGATCTGGTCAGCCGTGCTAGACTGATTGGCGTCTTCAATGGCGGCTCGAAGGGAGCCAGGCCCATCCGAATTAAGGTTTCCGACGACGAAGGTCTCGGCCTGAGAAAGAACGCTGAGGACGAGAAGAAGAAAGGAGGAAATGGAAATACGGAACATCAGGAAGCGGCGGGGCTTTTTGCGAAATCGAACTGAGGAAAGACGAGAGAGGCTAGTCTATCTGAGGTCATTTTCAGACTTATATTCCCGATTTCAGGGGGCAATTTTGTGACCACTCGATATTTTCTGGGAATGAAATCGGGCGAGCGAGGTCTTACCCATAGAATGAAAAGAAAACTCTACAGCCTTTTGGCCTGTCATCTTTTTTTATCTGCGAGCTGCTCCTCGAAGGCGCAGAACGCTGGTATTGAGGATGTTCAAAAGATGGAAACGGCGGATCTCTACCTTCACTTAGTAGACCATCCGGAGTCGTATTCGACGATATCGGATGAGCTCCAAGAGCGTTGGAAGCCTAGTCATGCGGCGCTAGCGCTAGAAATCCTCCGATTCACGAGAGACTCTACCGTTTCTGCGGGATTGCATTCTCTCGTCTCAAAAAAAACCAAGGTGAGCTTCCCCAATATGGAGGGTTGGCAAAATTGGCTCTGGGCTCAGGACTATGAGCCATTGCCGACTTACCCGGGATTTAAGGCGGCGCTGTATCGCAAAATCGACCCTGATTTTGAGGCCTATTTTCAGAATGATCGCAAGGCGACAATCCGCCTCGACGAGGTCGTGTGGGGCGGGGTGATCCAGGATGGCATCCCACCACTCAGATCGCCAAAGATGATTTCCGCGGTTCAGGCAGGCTATCTGGCTCCGGACGATGTCGTTTTCGGGATTGAGGTGAATGGGGAGTTTCGAGCTTACCCGAACCGGATCTTAGCGTGGCATGAAATGTTCGTTGATACGATTCAGGGAGTTCCACTTGCAGGGGTTTATTGAACCTTATGTGGCACCGTGGTTCTGTATGAAACACGTCAAAATGGAATCAACCATGAGTTAGGCACCAGTGGATTTCTCTACCGTTCTAATAAGGTGATGTATGATAAAAAAACCTCTTCGATGTGGAGCACGCTCCATGGGGAGCCGGTGATCGGGCCGTTGGTGGGCAAGGGCATCCTGCTAAAACGACGCAGCGTGGTCACCACGACTTGGGCGGAATGGCGCAAGCTTCATCCTAGGACCACCGTTCTCTCATTAAACACGGGCTATGAACGAGACTATGGGGAAGGCGTCGCCTATAAGAACTATTTTGCAACGGACCGACTTATGTTCAAAACGCCAAAGTCCGACACCCGTCTACCAAATAAACGTCAAGTGGTGGCATTGAGGTCACATGATAAGACTCACCCTGTGGCGATCGACATCGAGTTTCTCAAAAAAACTCCTGTCTACTCGCTCAAAGTCGGTGGTGATGACGTGGTGATATTGACCACACTGAAGGGAGCGAGCAGAGTTTATCAGGCGAAAGATCACACGTTCAAATCATGGAATGGCCAGGGCAAAGTCACGGATGCAAACGGAGAAAAGTGGACTGTCTCCGAATCAGGACTCACGCATGCTAAGAAAGGAACTCTCGCCCGCTATCCATCACACCAATCGTTCTGGTTCGGCTGGGTCGCCCAGTTCCCGAAGACTCGCCTGATCAAGTGAGGCGCGCGGGGGGGGAGGAGAAATCCCCCCGCCCACCTCAACCACGCCGTAGTCGAAAGCGGGAGCTTTCGGC
>JALZWJ010000377.1 GCA_023300065.1 Akkermansiaceae bacterium | reverse complement strand
AAGGTGAATCCGCTTTTCTTCTTTTTGGCCTGTGTGGTTACTTTAGTATTTGTTTTCATAGTAGGTTTTGTTTTTTGTTTTTTCGTTTAAAATGGTAGAGATAAACTACCAGCTTTTAAGAAAATCATCTTTGGATTATTTATTGTTTAGGATCCGATACCCCTAACAAGGGTTGATGTTTAATTTAAAAAACGCTTAACGTCAAGGTGTCTTTCGGTCTTTTTTATAAAAATCTGAGCGACCTCTTCCCGTAAAAGCCTAAAGAGCGCTAGAATGCTTGATTTATCGATGTTCGTCTAATTATAAAGAGCCTCAAATAATCTTAATAACCGGATTCTTGAGTACGCAGAAGGGATCCAGCCATAATCTATTTCGCGGAAACGGTTTGAACACGTTGATTTGCTGCGAGTTATTGCTTCCACGACAAAATGGCGCCGCATGCTAAATCGTTGCTCCGGCTTGGCATCAACACTCGTTTTTTTTTAAACACCATAAGACTTCCCTTATGACTCAAACGCGGAATCACCCAAAGAGTTGACACATCTTGAACTCGCTTGAAGGCGCTAGGATTCTGAGGTGAAAGCCGCCCCACCCACCACTCAACGCTACTCCTCGCTCTCGATTTCTTCAGGTCTAGCAACAGCCAAACCGGGAACGTCGAAGGTGAAATTTTGAGCATTGAGGTAGTCGTGCAACATGGTCGGGCGATTGGCCTCGCGCTCAGCAATCTTCTCGGTAATGAGACCTTGGCGAACTTTTGCTGCGAGAGAGAGCTCGAGCGGACACATGCCGACTTTAATTCCACCGGTCAGAGCATTGTAAAGTTGGTGAGAATTCCCTTCTCGAATCATGGTTCTTACAGCGGGGGTCGCCAGTAAGATTTCGCGAGCTGCGACTCGGCCGGTTCCGGAGGCACGCGGGAGGAGAACTTGGGTGACAATCCCTTGTAAAACGGCAGCGAGCTGGGAACGCACCAAGGCCTGTTGGGAGGCTGGGAACACATCAATGATCCGGTCAACGGTCTGTGAAGTATCGCTGGTGTGGAGGGTGGAAAAGACGAGGTGACCTGTCTCGCTCGCGGTTAAGGCGAGGTGAATGGTCTCTAGGTCGCGCATCTCCCCTACCAAAATCACGTCCGGATCTTCGCGGAGGGCAGACTTCAGGGCTGGTCCGAAACCATGCGTGTGCATCCCTAGTTCACGTTGCGTGATACAGGATTTTTTCTCAGTGTAAGTATACTCGATCGGATCCTCCACCGTCAGGATATGCTTTGGACTACGTTGGTTCACGAGATCAATCAAGCAGGCCATCGTTGTGGACTTCCCCGTTCCGGTCGCCCCCGTGAAGAGGACGAGGCCACGGGGGACCTTGGAGAAGCGGTAGATGGACTCTTCCATCGTAAGATCCTCAGGGCTTGGGATAATGTTAGAGATGAGTCGGAAGACCGCGGCGAGTCCCCGTTGCTGACGGTGAATATTGACACGGAAACGGGTGCGACCACTTGGGAGATCCAGCGAGTGACTGATATCGATCTCTAGCCTTTCTTCTAGGGTATGAAGTTGTTTTGCACTCAACATACTGAGGATGACTGCTTCACACTCCTCCGCACTGAGGGGCTGATATTCGTCACTTAAAGCACGCAGTGCTCCATCGACGCGAAAGGCCGGGCTACGTTCTGGGGCTAAGTGCACGTCTGAGACACGTCGCGTCACAGCGAGCTCCATTAACTCGGGTAGATTCATGATATTAAGGAGGAGTTAAAGCTTAAGTTTTTTTTGTAGCCATCTTGGTCATATCCCACATCGGTAAGTAGATGGCCAAAGCGAAGAAACCGACGACGCCGGTCAGAGAAACAATGAGAACTGGGCCGATCGCATCGGTCATTTTCTTAATCGTGTAACTAATTTCGACGTCGTAGTGCTCAGAAACATGTTGCAGCATCTCATCGAGCCGGCCGGATTCCTCACCGATTTTAACCATATTAACCAACATGGGGGGGAAGTAGGTGGAGGCCCCGAGTGGTCCAGAAATACCGTGACCTTCTTCCAGCATTTCACGAATTTTGGCGAATTCTGAGGCGATCGCAGCATTCCCTACGGTGACCTCTAAGATCCGTAGCGAGTCGAGGACGAGAACACCGCTTGATTGAAGAATTGCGAAAATACTGGAAAACCGAGACATGGCCGCTTTGATCAAGACAGGCCCGATGAGTGGGATCTTAAGAAAAGCACGATCGCGGAATAAGATTCCCGCCTCGGTCTTGTTAAAGTAGCGGTGGTAAAGCGTCACCAGGCCAATCACTCCGAGGCCAATCCATATCCCATAGCTCAGGAGAATCCGACTCATGGTCATGCAAAGACGTGTCGGCGCTGGTAGCTCGAGATCTGCACCGGCGAAGAAGGTTGCAAATCGAGGGATGACGAAGCCGACCATAACGAGAAAGGCTAAGCCCAAAACGATGACCACAATCTGAGGATAACGCATCGCGGTTTTAATCTCCGCCTTAACTTTCGCTTCGTGCTCGATGAGGTAAAGGAGCCGGTCTAGCACTTCAGGAAGGGTTCCTGCGGTTTCACCCGCTTCGATCATACTACAAAAAAGCGGCGAAAAGACAGCTTGGTGCTTGGAGGTTGCCGCTGACAGGCTCATCCCGCCTTCGATATCATCCTTGATGATGCCCGCTAGTCGCTTTAGCCGAGGCTGCACCGTCTGCTCCTTCAGGATTCCGAATGCTTGTGTCATCGGGATGCCAACACGTACCATTGTGACCAGCTGCTTCGTAAAAACAATTAACTCTGATGGCGGCACCTTACTGTGGTTAGTATTGTAGCGGGTCATGAACCCTCCGGCAGCAGCCCCCCCGGCGGGTTTCAGTTCAATGGGAATCAAGTCAGATTCGACAAGCTGGGCCAACGCATCCTCTTGCGTGTCCGCAGTGAGGGTCCCGTTCTTTATTTTTCCGGCAGTATCGGATGCTTGGTAACTAAATTCAGCCATAATAGGTAATCCACTTAACAAGAGAATCATCTAAGATTGATAAGATGGCGATCTGAATTATTGATTTTTATAAAATAACTTTCGCGGCGGCTTCTTCGAGAGTTGTCATCCCCACCTGCGCTTTAATGGCCGCGTCCTCTCGCATGGTCGTGAAGTTGCCTTCTGCCCGAGCTGCTGCGAGGAGTTCCCCCTCGCTGGCATTTCCCGTGATCAGCGCCTGCAGATTATCGCCGATAAGCAGCACCTCATACACCCCTACCCGGCCACGATAACCTGTGTTTCGGCACCGGGAGCAGCCAACCGCCTTGAGGAAATTAGACTCAGGATGAGGGCTCAACCCCCAGAATTCTAGGACCTCAGGAGGTGGAGACCAAGGTTCAGCGCACTGATCGCAGACCCTACGTAAGAGGCGCTGACCAATCACGCAGGAAACGACGGAAGAAATGAGGAATGACTCGATTCCCATATCGATGAGGCGGGCAACGGTGCCAATCGCAGTATTCGTGTGGACCGTGCTAAGAACGAGGTGACCGGTCAGGGCCGCTTGGATTGCAATCAGAGCAGTCTCGCCGTCTCGGATTTCGCCAATCATCGCGATATCGGGGTCCTGACGAAGGATGGCCTTGAGACTACTCGCAAATGACATTCCCGCTCGAATGTTGAGCTCGACTTGGCGGATTCGAGGAATCTGGTACTCGACAGGGTCTTCGACCGTGATGATGTTCACCTCTGGCCGGTTGAGCATGCCGAGGACGGAGTAAAGCGTCGTAGTCTTACCACTTCCGGTCGGACCCGTATTTAGGATCATTCCGTGGGGGCGATCAATGGTGGACTCGATTTTACGCACGTCCTCATCTCGCATGCCGAGCTGATCTAGCTTGAACACGAGCGAGTTCATATCGAGAAGACGCATGACGACGTTTTCTCCATGAATCGTAGGCATCGCAGAGACACGGACGTTGATCTCCCGCCCACTAATTTTCGCGGTGAATCGACCATCCTGAGGAACTCGGGTCACCGCGATGTCCATTTTCCCTAGAATTTTCAGGCGAGAGACCACCGAAGATAAGAGTGACTTGGGCAACGGCGGGAGGTCTTTTAGCATGCCATCCACTCGGAGCCGGACCTGCACGTGAGTCTTCTCTGGGCAGACATGCACATCACTTGCCCCTTCGCGAGCAGCACGCGTAATGATCCAGTCCACGGTCCGCACGGCGGTCGCCCCCTCGGCCATATCCTTTAGCGCCTCGACTTGCGATTCCGCACCTTCTCCGCCCTCGTCTTCATTTTCTTTTCCCGCGCCGTATTGGACTTCTTCGACATCTTCGAGCTGTGACCCCACTCCGGCAGAAAGACCGTAGAGGGTGTTCATGATCTCGTTATACTCAGTCTCAGTGCAGATGACGGGTTCAAGCTCCATCTGGATTTGCCGTTGCACCGTGTCCATCTCCAGAACCTCGGTGGGGTAAGGCATGCCGACGTGGAGCAAGCGGCCCTCTTGCCTCAGCGGAACCATGCGATGCTTACCAGCCATCGAGGCAGGCAAGATCTCGGTGAGTTCCAGATCTAGGGGGTAGTTCTCTGGTTCATATTTGGGGATATGTAAGCGCCGACTGAGGACGCTGACCATGTCAGTATCCGCCACCATCCCCTCGCGCAGAATAAATTCCTCCACCTTGAGACCCGGCGGTCTGGCAGTGTCTTGAACCTTTTCGAACTGTTCTTCCGTGAGGAACCCCTCTTCAAGGAGCATTGTTTCGAGCCTGATATTCATCGGATAAAAGCCTCTATTTACCTTCAGACCTAACTCGCTTATCACCTCTGGGCAAAATATGAGGGGTGATGAAAATCAAGGTGTCGCTGAAAGAATCCCGGTTCAGACTGTTCCGGAACATGGCACCTAAGCCGGGGATATTTTTGAGGAATGGAATCCCGTCCTCTTGATTACTAATGCTCTCGGAAGAAAGCCCACCGATCACGGTCGTCTGGCCGGTGGCGAGATAGAGGGAGGTGATCGCCGAGCGAGTCAAGATCGGGGTCTGCACATTGCCATCAACGATGATTGAGCGAGTGTCGTCGAATTCATCTTTTCTGGTATTGATGTCAAGTTTGACCCAGTTCGTGTCGATGACCTGAGGTGTGACTTCTAGGCGTAATGTCGCGCTCTTGAATTCAACTTGAGAGACTGCCGCAACCCCGCTGCCGGCCGAGGAGGAGAAAGGTCTCTCTTCTCCGCTTTCAATCACGGCGGTGAGTTGATCAAGGGTCGTGACTGAGGGGCTAGTGACAATATTCAGGCGACCGTCTTGCTGTAGCGCAGAGAGCTGAGCTTGCAGAATTTGACTGCCTCTCACGCGGCTTAAACCGTAAAGGAAGCCATTCCCATCAGGGGAAAAACCCGCGGGGAAATTTGAATTAAAGCCATCCGCATTAGGAGTGATTCCTGATGCGATTTCTCCGTCGCTAGAGATGTCAAAGACTCCCCATTGCACACCGAGCTGGCGAGCGACCTCGTTATTGGCTTGGACAATACTGGCTTCGATCAAGATTTGATAAGCCGGTTGATCTAGGCCCTGAATGAGCTGACGAGCTTGGGCGATATCGGAGGGGATGCCATGGAGGATCACCTGTCCGGTATCTTTAGAAGCATTGATCGTGAAACGAGAGCTTGATGACTCTTCCCCTACAGGCGCATTTGCCCCTGGCTCTCCGCCCTCGGGCTCATTAGGACCACCTCCGCCGACGGCCTGCATCGTTTGGCTGACAGAAGCGGTAAGGTTATCGATATCAGCGTAGCGAATTCGGACCATTTCAACAACCATCGGCTCTGAACGCATCCGTTTGTCCGCGAGCAGGCTCTGATTGTGGAGCGCTTCTGCCATGGCGATTTTCCCTTGAATATCTTGGACGGAGAAAAGGCTGAGGAGATCATCCTTCAAACTGTAGTGAATACCACGAGCTTCGGTGATGGCCAAGAAGAGGTGATCCCAACGAGTCTCATGCCTGAGGCTGACGTGGACTGGGCCACTGATATTACTACTAATAATGACATTGAGGTCGGCAGCATCAGCAAGAGTACGCAGGAGCACGGCGACATCCACCTCGCGACTGAGCACCATATTCCTGATGGCGATCTGAGGTAATGGCTCCGGTTTGGATGCGGACAGAGCGATTGCTTTTTCTTCTCCATGAAAATTCCGCATGGCTGAAAAATCTGGGGCTGGTGGATTGACCAAGGCTGAATTGACAGCGGCTTGTTTCCAGGCTTTGTAAGCAGAATTTTCATTCGCGGATTTCCATGGCTTGTGTACCGGAAGGCTACAGCCGGCAATGATCAAACTGGAGCCCAAAATCACGCAGAGCTTGCGAACAAACCTGCGGGGCGTGGGACGATTTACTTCCTTCTCAGAGATCTTTGTCATGGTCTTCTTCATTTCGGGGCTCCTCTACTTTGTGGTTCCTCTGTGACTTTTGGCTTCCCGGTAACGTGCGGCTTTTGAAGCAGCACATTCACAGGGTCCGTTGCTCCTCGACGAAGCAGCTCGATACGGTGTGGGTAAATTTTAGAAAGGCGGAATTCGCCGCCTTTAAGCGTCTCGCCCAAGCGATAGTCTTGACCATCGATAATGGCGATGACTTGGGTCCCGATGTTCAGGTAGCCAATATATTCAGGCAGAGGCGCGACATACTCCGGCGGCGGGGCTAAGGGCGTCACCGGGACATCCACTACCAAGGGCCCCTGGCGGAGCGGGTTGCGGAGCCATCCTGTCGTAGCAGCGCCCAAGACGCGCTTTTCACGACTCGTTGGCTCCCCTTTCTTCAAGTTCAACTGCACCTTGTTAACCAAGGCGGGAAAATCAACAGGGACTCGCTTAGTCTTAGCTTCTGGTGACCCCAGCAAAGCGGGCAAGTAGACGATCGCAGCCCCAACTGCGGTGACGCCTACTAAACCGAGTAATATTTTTTCGCGAAGAATCATTGGATTGCTAGCCAGACTGAAAGTTTCATCTCGGTTCCCAAATTTGTGACATCGATCGCAAAGGATTCGATCGAGTCGACCGAGGTCATTTCGTTCAGTCGCTTTAAAAGATTGCTGAAGGTTAGAAACTCACCCCGCATGCGGGCATCGACCCGCAATAGCTCGAGATCTCCTTGAAGAGAACGGACCTGAGGAGTGACCGAGACAAGTTCGACTTGGGACTCACGAGCTATCATTTCGAAGACATCTGGTAACTCAGCGATATCCTCAACTTTAAGCGGTTGGAGTTCGTTGACCGCGATGCTCTCGGGTAATGAGTCTTGCTTGCGTCGAAGTAAGGGGGTGTAGATTGGAATAAAGGATTTCTGATCCTTGATGTCAGCCTGTATATCTAAGATGGAAGCACGGGTCTTCGTGATTCCTTGAGAAGATGGGAGCACGCCAACCACGATCACGGCGAGTAATACCATGATACATAAAATTGGAATGACCAATTTGCCTCCCGTTGATGTTCGCCCGTTTCGTCCCATTATATTATTCTTTGATGATGGTTTCGATTTCGGCAATAGCCTGCACGTTTAAGGTAAAGGTAAGATGCATGACACCTCCGCTTTGAACGAGGTCTGTCGATTCCACCTCTACAGTATTAAAAAGAGGTGACTGATCTAAGCGGGCAATATAGATGGTAAGCGATGCCTCTAAGGAGCTTCTCACCCCCATGACAACCCCTTTTAAAAGCAAGCTCCCCTTACGATCCGCGGCGAGTTTCACAGGTTGCCCGTTGTCGTCTCGGTTTACTCGGAAATTTGGCGATGAGGCATCCAGAAAAGTAATCGTGCTGCCCATTGCCGCTGAGACGTGTAGGAGTGAGACGTTTTCGGGAGTCAATCTAGTGATCTCCGAGAGCAAAGCGAGCCCCTCATATCTCTTGATCGCGGCTCTCCGACGCTCTTCGAGTAATCTCACCTCCTCATTAACTTCCGTAATAATGGATTCGGTAAGGCGAGGTCCTAAGGCTTTGAACTCCTGTTCGAGTTTCATCTCCTCAGCCTGTAAATTGTTTAATTTTAATCGTTGAGTATTGTAAAATAAAGCGGCGGCCAATGCGAGGAGCAAGAGGAAGATCGAGGCGATCGCGGCGAGCTTATTTTGTTTTCCCTCGTTCTGACGTTCCTTGTAGGTATTGGAGAGATTGATTCCGTCCTGACTCCCCTTGAGAGCTAAACCGAAAGCGGGACCATAGGCGACACGCTCCCCCCTATCGCTTGGGGTGGAAGAGCGCTCTTCCAGGCCAGGAGTGTCAAAGGGATCGATCGCGATGACCGCGGGCGTGAGTTGTTCGGAGATGAAGTGGAACAGCGGTCCCCTCGCTGCGACCTCGCCACCGAGGCAAATCACCTCAATGGAAGCAGTCTCAAAATTACTTTGGTAATACTCAATTGTCCGCTCGATCTGCCGTACCGTGCGAGCCAAAACCGGGCGGAGTAACGTGACGGCATCCACATGCGCCTGCTGTTGATCCGGGGGAAACTGAGCAACTTCGAGGCCGAGATTAAGAACAAGACGGCACGCTTCGGTTTGACTCAGAACCGAACCGGGTTCCTTGACCAAGGTCTCAGCAAGGCTATGGAGCCCCGACGGTATATTTCTCGTGAAGACAAGCCGCCCATTTAAAAGCACGCTCACGCTCGTGGAGAGGTGCCCGACCTGACAGACTAAGACGGGAGTCTGCGGCCTCTCAGCGAGTCGGAGCTTCACAAGATTCCCCAAGGCCAAGACTGGCACTCCTATTCCGGATAAGGGGTGCCCCGCTTGAGCAAATGCCTTCTGAATATCAGCGATATTCTCACGATCAATCAATGCCCCGGTAACATCCAAGGTCGCAGTAGTTCCATCCCCCTCTTCAATCTGAAAGTCGACGACGGTTTCGTCTTCAACAAAGGCATCTTCGCGTTGAAGCCCCCAATAAACTGCACCAGGGAGCTTAGCCGAGCTTACTTTCGGGATTTTAATATGGTGGACCCGTGCACAGTCCAACTTCGGAGCAGCCCAAACCGAGAGCTCCTTCGAGGATCCGCTAAATTGCTTCAATGCAGCCTTTAAAATCGTAGTAAATGCAGATGACTCTAACTTTAAACTCGGGTCATACTCAAATGACCGGCATTTCTCAAAGAACACTCTCCCGTCATCCCCATTTTTCAGCAACACCATATAGATGGTGTCATGTCCAATTTCAATCCCGACAGACGTCACTGGACGCGCAGAGCGCCTGGAACGCTTTGTGTTTTTCGTCGAATTTTGCTTTGAAATAGCTGAACTGCTAGGGACGGTCATCCTGATTGATGACCTTTAAATAGCTATCGCCCACTAGATTGCCAAGGAATTTTCAATCACTGGCGACTCGTCAAATCACCGGAAATAGAGCCCCAATTCAGAATTAAACCGAAAAAAAATGACCTCAGAGGATTCTATTTAAAAAAACAGTCGAGCCGACCCTTGGTGTGACAATTTTCTT
>JALZWJ010000376.1 GCA_023300065.1 Akkermansiaceae bacterium | reverse complement strand
CCATGGAGAACGTCTTCATCGCCGCCAAGACCGGAACCGCTCAGGTGAGTAAAACCAATGAAGAGCACACCCACAACGCCTGGACTGCCTCCTTCGCCCCCTACGATTCACCTCGCTACGCCATCTGTGTCATGGTTGAAAACGGTAAAAGTGGAGGTGCCGTTGCCGGCGTCCTAACCCACTACATCTACCGCGCCATCTTCAGTCAGGAAGCAGGGATCCCTCAACGCCTCACCAAGCTCGGCGTTTATAAAGGGAACTTTGAACCCTACCCAGAAATCGAGCGCCCCGAAGGCGGAGTCTTCATGCTCAACATCGATGACATCGGCGAAACTGGCGATGAAGTCGACGCCGCTCTCCTTAATCCCGGCCAACCCATCAAGGTAAAGCCAAAGACAATCCCTCTCCCCTCCATCGCTCCGACCCCGGATCGCCCCACCAACCCAGACCAGCAATAAATTTCTTTCCTTTTAAAAACTAATTTCAATTAATTCATATGATTCAAAAAATCAAAAACGCACTGGGCCTCACCAGTGTCGACCCTCGCGAGGGTCGCACCATCATCATCAACGCGGAAACGCTCGAACGCCGCACCGCCCTCATGGAGGACGGAGTCCTCGAAGAATATAACGTCGAACGCGACGGAGACGACAACATCGTCGGTGGTATTTTTAAAGGCCGCGTCAAAAACATCGAGCCCGGCCTCAAAGCCATGTTCGTGGACATCGGCCTAGACAAAAATGCCTTCCTCCACTTCTGGGACGCCATCCCCGCCGCCCTCGATGGCGGACTTGAGGAAATCCGTCGTGACGGACGCCCGCAAAAGAAACAGAAAAAAATCACATCCAAGGACATCCCCAGCATCTACCCCGTAGGCTCTGAAATCATGATCCAGGTCTCCAAAGGTGCCATTGGTAACAAAGGCCCCCGCGTCACCACCAATGTCTCCCTCGCAGGCCGCTACCTCGTCCTCATGCCCTACTCAGAGCAGTTCGGCATCTCCCGCCGGATCGACGACCCGAAAGAACGCCAGCGCCTCCGCAAAATCATGCAGAAGCTCAGCGTCCCAGAGGGCATGGGCATCATCATGCGCACCGTCGCCATCGGCACCCGCGCCCGCCACTTCGTCCGCGATCTTGCCATGCTCCTAGAGCAGTGGGACCAGGTAGAGGACATCCGTAACAACAAGAACGCCCCCGCCTGCTGCTTCCGTGAGCCAAACCTCATCGAGGGCACCGCTCATAACTTCCTCACCGACGCCGTCGACAAAGTCATCTGCGATGACGAGCAGACCACCGAGCTGGTCCGCGGAATTGCCTCGAAGATCTCGCGCCGCGCCAAGCGCAAGGTTCACTACCTCTACTCCAAGCAAACCATTTTCGAGCGCTTTGGCATTCAAAAGCAGATCGACGAGGCCTTCATGCGCACCGTCTGGCTCCCCTGCGGAGGCTACATCGTGATCGATGAAACAGAGGCCCTCATCTCCATCGACGTCAACACCGGCCGTAACCGTGGCCAAAAAGACGTCGATAAAATGCTCCTCCAAACCAACGTCGAAGCCGCTGAGGAAGTCGCCCGCCAACTCCGCCTCCGGAACATTGGTGGACTCGTCGTCGTCGACTTCATCGACATGCGTCACCGCCGTGATCAGCAGACCGTCTACCGCGCCATGAAAGAGCGCCTCAAACGCGACAAAGCAAAAACCCAAGTCCTCCAAATCTCCTCCGTCGGCCTCATGGAAATGACCCGCCAACGCCTCAACGAAAGCTTGCTCGACTCCACCTTGGAGCCCTGCCCGTATTGCCAAGGCCGCGCGCGTATCAAGACCACCATGTCGATGAGTATCGAGATCCAGCGCCGCCTCAACACCATCATCCAGCGCCAACAGGAAAATAACGAAGACGGCGATCTCATCATCACCGTCAACACCGATGTCCTAAACCGCTTCAAGTCAGAGGACTCCAAGATCCTCATGGAACTCGAGCGCTCCCACACCGGTCGCCTCATCTTCCGTAATGATGCGAGCCTCCACCGTGAGCGCTTCGCCATCGTTGACGCCAAGTCTGAGAAAGCTATCTTCCAGTCCTAAAAACGACTCAAACTCTCACCATGAAAATCCCGATGATTCGCGACCTATTCGTGGGCATCGGGATTTTCCTTTTGCCCCTCCTCGCCTCCTCTTGCTCCTGCTCAGCCCAAAACTCCGTGCCTGATTCCCCCCAAATCCACCTCGATGCAACCCACCTCCATTCCTTCGATGGAGACCTCCTCCCCTACACAAAATGGCTCCCAAAAGATAAACCCGAACTCATCATCATCGGTGTGCACGGCATCAGCGGAGCCACCTCTGACTTCCGCCCCCTCGCCACGCACCTCCTCAGCGACCTCCCAAAAGTCGCAATCTACGGAGCCGAAACACGCGGCCAAGGAAAGGACCCCATCAAAGAAAGGCGAGGCCACATTGGTAATCGGAAAGATTGGTTCAAAGACCTCACCACCTTCAC
>JALZWJ010000375.1 GCA_023300065.1 Akkermansiaceae bacterium | reverse complement strand
CGTATGCTCTTCCGATCTGCTCTATGTTAGCGATCAAAATGCCGATCTGTTGGATGCGTTTGTGGAAGATAACGTGTTGGATACATACCTTGTGACTGGCACCGTGCCTGCGACGTTCGCGCCCGTGCTGCCAACCCTCATCCTGATAGACAGCTTGCGCAAAATTCAACCCAGACTCAGCAATATAATAAGCACGAGATCCAGCGTTGGCAGTGAGGTGGCCCTGTGTCGAGCTACTCGTCAGAGAGACCACTGAAGCTCCCACTACACCAACCACGACCATTGTTCCAACAACGCTGACAAGAGCTGCGCCCTTCCGAGCACGCCCAACTCGGCGCACCGAAGTGAGAATTTTATTAGTTTTCATAAGGGTGTTTTGGCCTATGGAGGACCAACTGGAAAGAATGCTTAACATTCCAAAGCCCCTTAGTATAGATTTTTTTATAAAATCTGAACTTTTTTTGAACTTTTCTGACTCCTAGGTGTCGCTCTCCTCAAGAGGATCGGTGACGAGCAGAGATCTCCCTACTTGAGCGCCTAATGACTTTGGCGAGGACTCAAATCTGCAGCGACAATGTCCCCTACTGCGAGCCCAGCTCCCTGATGAACGACGAATCGATTTGGAGCGAATCAATGCATTCCCCTCACTCCCCGAAAAACAAGCTGATCTCCAGTCGCTCGGTCCACCACGTCATGGGTTATGTCATCGCTCTGTCACCCAGTAGGACAAACCTTCTCATTGGCCCATGTAAGAACTTCGCGAGCGTTTAATTCGGCAGCACCAGCATCAATGGCTAGCTCATTCGCCCCCCCGTAGGCTAAGATCTTTCGAAACTGCGATAGCTGCGAGAATACCGAGCAAGGTGAGAGCCCCGATCATTTTTTTGCGGAGCGGTTTGCACGAAATTCACGTTCATTAAAAATAGTGACGATGATGCGCTGAAAGAGTTCCCCATCAAAACAAAGCGGTCGACCATGATTTCTTATCGACCGTAGCGAGGATGGATCGTCATCGTATGCTCAACACCGATGCTTCGTTCTGACTGCATTGTTAGGGTGATCGAATCAGCTGTCGAGGAAACCGAGAAACCTCCGACGTTGCTCAATAAAGCTACGCCTTGAAAGCCAGCCTTGTTGAAAATGAGGTCGGATCCGATCTGGCCATTCCATGTCACAGTCGTGGTCTCATCTAAGCGGTCAGGGTGATCAGATTTCCACTGAATTGTGCGATTATTCGTAAGAATTACGCTGCCAGCCTCCGCATAGGTCAACTCCCTGACCAAGCGGTTCATCGCGACTTGGATTTTTTGAGAATCACTTACCGCATTCCTATTGCCAAGGGACACTCGGAACATTGTCTCGATCAGCATCACTGCGACAACTACCCCTATCCCGGTCAGTATTAAGACCGCTGTTACCTCAAGAAGGGTGAATCCGGCTCGTCGCTCCCTCTTCCTATTTTGAATTTTCATTAACTTGTCGGGTCGGGGAAGAAGAAAGCAGTGAGGTTTTCGCCGTTTCTGCTGCCTAAGGTGACTTTCAAGACCGATCCCGTTCCTGAGCTGGGCGTGAATTCCACCCCATCGGAATTAAACTCAACCCAACCGATGTAATCTAGATTGTAAGACGCCGAATTTGAGCTTGCGCCATCCGTGATCGTTGAGTGCAGGGCGGCCAGATCGATGGGGCGAGTCGTATTATAGAGATGCCAGATCGCATCCATCTCTGTTCGGAGATTGTGGGTGTCGGGCATCCTCAGCAAGGCCTGCCGACTGCTTTTAAGGCCAGAGCCAATCAGGGGGAGTAACATTGCGGCTAAAATTGAAGATAAGATGAGTGAGGCAATTGCCTCGATGAGAGTGAACCCCCTTCGGCTGCTCAAAGATACTGACGGAGAATTATAGATGTTCGATTTCATTGGATTAACCCGGTTTCTACTAAAATTGTGAGACTCTGGCTTCGCCCTCCTTGAGTCAGGGTGACGATTTGGTTCGCACCTAAAAGATTGCCACTATTGTCCATGGGCCTCCCCCATGAATCGAAGCGAATAACGGTCCCCGCGGCTACCGTAACCCCATCTGTCAATGTCCCTTGGGTGCCAGATCCCCCAGGGACCGGCTGAGGCGCGAAGCCAGCGCCAGGTAGAATGATCGGCCCAAGCTCGTAGGTTGAGGCGTCGGTGAAAATTAAGCGCCATTGATAAATGTCAGCTTGGGCCTGGACTTGGGCGTAGCGCAGATGAGCGGTCAGCTGGTTGGCATCTTCTTCCAGGGCTGCATTGGAATTTGGCAGGCTCGCTGCCACCCCCGCTACTAAAATCCCAACGAGAATTAAAACACCCACGATTTCGATGAAGGTGAACCCGCTGCGACATCGGATTGGCGATGATTCAAAATAGGTCATGTTGTGACGCCCTTTTTGGATTGAAAATAAAAGGGCCGAGCTCACAGGGTAACCCCGTAGTGAACTCGGCCAAAATTTGATTAGACTTGCTAATCAATAAGGTGATTTATCGGGACCAAGTTCCAGGAGCTGTTGCAGTCGAAGGGGTACGGGTCAGAGTCACTGCTGTGTTGCCCTGAAAGGAAACGTTAACACCAGTTGGTGACTGCGAGTTAAGTCCGTAGTCGCTACCAAGAGTGAGATCGACGTCACCGAAGGTTGCGGTATCGCTCACATAACCACCTGTAGCAAGTGAAGCGTTACCCCACGTGAGAGCTTCGCGGCCATTGAGTTCGGCAATAGCGGCGTCGATGGCACGGTCTTGAGCAGCGGCGGTCATATCGACGTATCGTGGTACGGCAACAGCAGCGAGGATGCCGAGAAGCACGAGAACAGCGATGACCTCAATCAAGGTGAATCCGCTTTTCTTCTTTTTGGCCTGTGTGGTTACTTTAGTATTTGTTTTCATAGT
>JALZWJ010000374.1 GCA_023300065.1 Akkermansiaceae bacterium | reverse complement strand
GAGTGAGTCAGCGAGACGTGACGTCAGAACGTGGACGCGCCCTGCAATCTCACGCAAGCCATCTGGACCATGATAGACCGCATACATCGAGGCCATGACCGCGAGGAGAACCTGCGCGGTGCAAATGTTCGAGGTCGCCTTGTCACGGCGGATGTGTTGCTCGCGGGTCTGGAGAGAGAGACGGTAGCCGGGGTTTCCTTGGGAATCGAGCGAGACTCCGATCAAGCGACCGGGGATCTTGCGTTTTAATTTATCGACACACGAGATGAAGGCCGCGTGTGGTCCGCCGAAGCCGAGAGGCACGCCGAAACGTTGACTAGAGCCGACACAAATGTCGGCACCCATCGCGCCGGGTTCTTTGAGAATAGTGAGCGCGAGGAGATCCACCGCGACGGTGAGGAGTCCCTTCGCAGCGTGGACCACTTCCGCAAAGGCGGTGAAGTCGCGGACGTTTCCGAGAGTTGAGGGATACTGCACAAGCGCGCCGAAGAAGCCCTCAGACGGCGTGAAGGAATCGATGGATCCGACCTCGACGGTGACACCGAGAGGCTCGGCCCGCGTGCGCACCACCGCGATGGTTTGTGGGTGGCATTCTTCATCAACCCAGAAGGTGGTGCCGCGTGGATTGGTGGTGAGCGAGAGGCTCATGGCCTCGGCGGCCGCGGTCGCCTCATCGAGAAGCGAGGCATTCGCGACATCCAGCCCGGTGAGGTCCACCACCATGGTCTGGAAATTAAGGAGCGCTTCGAGGCGGCCTTGGGAAATCTCCGGTTGGTAAGGCGTGTAGGCGGTATACCAACCGGGATTCTCGAGGATGTTGCGCTGAATCACCGGTGGGGTGATGGTGCCGGAATACCCCTGCCCGATGAGGGGCTTGAGGAGGAGGTTCTTTGAGAATTTCTCCTTCAACACCGCGAGGGCATCGCTCTCAGAGAGAGCGGCTGGGAGGTCTGGCGCGCCGTCCCACTGGATCTCTCCGGGGACCACGAGGTCGACCAATGCTTCGAGGCTATCATAGCCGATGGCATCGAGCAATTTTTGCCGTGAGTGGTTCCACGGCCCGATGTGGCGATTCGCAAATTGAGCGCTCATTCCTTAGACTAAGAAACCATGCCACTGTAGGAGGCAGCATCCATGAGTTCGGTGACTTGCTCAGGACTGTTTACGCGGATTTTAAAAATCCAGCCCGTGTCGTAAGGATCCGTATTAACCTTCGCCGGATCAGCGACGAGGTCCATATTGACCTCGATGATCTCGCCCGCAATCGGAGCGTAAATGTCACTGGCGGCCTTGACACTCTCCACCACCGCGACGGGTGAGCCTTTGTCAATGTCGCCGAGATCTGGGAGCTCGACAAAGACCACATCACTCAGTTCTTCCTGAGCGTGGTCAGTGATGCCGATGGTGGCGATGTCGCCTTGCAGGCGGATCCATTCATGTTCGCGAGTGTAGCGGAGGTCAACTGGAGCAATCATAGTAAAAGTCGGTTAAGTTTAGGAATCGTTATTTACGATAGAAAGGTTTTTTTACGACCTTGGCGGAGATTTTTCGGCCTCGGACCTCGAGCGAGACCACGGTGTCGACCTCGGCCCGAGCCACGGGGAGGTAAGCGAGCCCGATCCCCTTCCCCAAACTCGGCGAAAGTCCGCCAGAAGTAAGGACGCTGAGGGCATTTCCCTCCTCGTCGAGAATGGCATATCCGGGGCGCGGGGGCGCGGCTCGTTCTTCGGTCACCTCGATCGCCATAAGCCGCTCAGTGCAGCCCTCTTCTTTCTGGCATTTTAGGACATCGGAGCCGATGAAGTCGCCCTTCTCAGACGCGACAAAAAAGCCCAAGCCCGCTTCCAAGGGCGTGCGGCAAGGTGAGAGGTCGGACCCATTGAGCGGGTAGCACATTTCAAGCCGGAGGCTATCGCGTGCGCCCAGACCGCAGGGCGTGACATCAGCAGCGAGGAGCGCCTGCCACCAGCGCGAGGCCTGACCAGCGGGACAAAAAATCTCGAAGCCATCCTCCCCCGTGTAACCGGTGCGGCACACGAGGAGGCGCTCGCCCTCGTGCTTCAGATCATCGACCCCATTACGTGAGGGTAAAGTCCGGCCCTCCGTGATGGCGGTGTAGATTTCAGGAGCCTTCGGGCCTTGGACGGCGAGGCCGGCCCATTCGGCGCTTTCGTTTGCGAGCGTGATCCCTTTTTCAAGGTGCTCTTCTAACCAAGCGACGTCTTTTTCAATGCACGAGGCATTGACCAAAAGGAGATAGAGGTCGTCACCTAAACGGTAGAGAATGAGGTCATCGATCACGCCTCCCTGCTCATTGAGCATGAACGTGTAATGAGCATTCCCTGGAGAAAGGGCCGCCACCTCATTCGTGAGGAGATGATCTAACCACGCGGTGGCATTGGAACCTGAGACAAAAACCTGCCCCATGTGCGAGATGTCAAAAACCCCGCAGGACTCACGCACCGCGCGATGCTCCGCAATGATTGAATCATACATGACGGGCATTTCCCACCCAGCGAAGGGCACTAACCGGCCACCGAGTTCACGGTGCTGCTGATCGAGAGGAGATAACTTAAGGATGTCGCTCACGGGGCGGACTCTGTGAGTCGTGATGGAGCTTGTCAATCCACCTATCACGCTCTTTGCTTGGTTCCGTAATGGGACTTAATACGAACCTCGAAAAGAATTTTGAATGGCTAGCATTTCCAGGCTTAATCCGAGCCATCGTCATGATCCAATGTGTCGTTTTCGCCTTGATCATGATGAAACCTGAGGCGGCGAATTTTTTCCAAATCACGCCTGAGGGAATCGCAAAAAGAGAATATTGGAGGCTGATCTCCTGGATCTTTTACCCTTTTGTCGCGCCGACTGACGGAGCCTTCTCCCTAATCAATGTCGTCTTCCTCATCATCGTCATGAAGATCGCCTTCCTCTTCAGCGACTCGCTTGAGAATGCTTGGGGTGAAACCCGGACCTCCTACTACGTCTATGGCACCCTCATCTGTCAGTCCGCCATGCTCTACACTGGGGCTCTCTTTATCCCAACCCTCCATGGAGTGGGCACCGAGCTCTTTTATCTCTCTATCTTCTTCGCCTTTGCGACCCTATTTTCAGATTACGAGTTCATGCTCTTCTTTGTCCTTCCGGTGAAAGTCTGGGTCTTAGCCACCCTCTCCGCGCTCATGCTCCTTTTCACATGTATTGGGAGCCCGATCATGTTCGCAGTCTACGCCATCTGCTTTCTGCCCTACCTCATCTGGGCTCTCCCACGCCTCAAAAGCTACAGTAAGCATCGCGGACAAGTCGCGGCCCGCCGCGTAAAGTATCAGTCAAAACTCAAAGGGAGTGAATCCGACACCCTCCACTGCTGCATCGTCTGCCAACGCACCGAAGTCAGCGACCCCGACCTCGAATTCCGCGTCGCTGCCAATGACGAAGAATACTGTCTGGAGCATCTGGAGAGCTAGCCCATTTCCCAAAGAAAGGGGCCGTGGCGCCCTTCTTGGGTAGCGAGAGATCTCCCGTATTGTCTGGACCATTTGGGAGATGGGGGGCAATGCTCCTGCGTCATGAGCGAACTGCAGTTCACCCCACGTCCCGATAAGAAGGAACTCGATGAGACCTTGGCCTTTTCTCCGAAATTTGATGCCGCTGGCTTGATCGCGGCGATGGCGATCGATCATGAAACGCGCGAGCCTCTGATGCTGGCTTACATGAATGAGGAGTCGCTGAAGATGACGATTGAGAAAAGTGAGGCTGTCTACTACTCGCGCTCGCGCCAAGAGATCTGGCACAAGGGGGCGACCTCTGGGCACACGCAGAAGATTCACGAGATCCGCACGGATTGTGACCAGGATGCGCTGATTCTCTACGTGACTCAGCAAGGAGCTGGAGCCTGTCACACAGGCCGGCGTTCTTGTTTCTACCGTGCGGTAAGCTTTCCGCAAAACAACCCAGTGGACCTGGCCTTCATCGATGATGAGAAGACCTTTGATCCAGAGGCGGTTTACGGGAAGTAAGGCGAGTGCACTTCCGTAGCATCCGCTCTTGGCCGATTTATCGAATACGCGGGACGCTGGCTTCTAAGACGGTGGCCCCGTGTTCCTCGCTCATGACGAGGATACTGAACCGGCTGACGCGGCCGAGGCCGGTCGTGCTGACGCTGGCGTAGTCGAACTTTCCGCGGAGGTCGGTGTAGCCGTCTTTGAAGAACTTTACGCCCTCCGAGGTCCGGGCGTAGACTTTCAGGTAAACCTTTGGCAAGGGCTTACCAGTCTTACCGTGGCGGACGGTGACGAGGCCCATCGTTTCGCTGAGGGTGGTTTTGAGTTGATTGGTGTAAACCGCTTTTGAGGTTGTCTCCCCTCCTCCACGAACCTCGACGATGAGGTTGCTGGCCCGATACTCGACGGGGAGGTCAAAGGTGTGCTCCTTCTTCCCTTTCGGCAATTTCAGCTTCACCGATTTATTCGGCTGAATGATGGAGAAGCGCGAGGTCCCGCTGGAGACGAAGGGATTGGTGCTGAAGAGGAACTCCAAGTCCATCTCGTAGTAGTTGACCGTCACTTCATCGACACTTTGAAACGCGAGGGTCGCCTTGCCACCCTCGACCGAGAGGTCCAGCGCTGGCTCCCGAGCGGCGGCGGCTTGCTGCTCCTGCTCGCGGTTTCCTTCTTCGACCACGACGGGTCCTGCGCCCTTGATCTCGTTGAGCTGCTGGGTGATTTCAGCGAAGCGCTGGGCCCAACCGTCCACGGGATACTTGGCATACTTCTTGGCGATGCGGCGGGCCTTGCCGAGGTCTGCTTGGTAGAATGCGGCGTAGGCGCGGAGGTAGTCGAACTGCATTTTCGTCTTCAGCTGCTTGGCATCGATCTGGGCGAGATGGGCGAGAGCTTCCTCGATGCGGTCTTGCAGGAAGAGGTAGTATGTGACCCCGAGTTGATCCATGTCATCCAGCGCCTTTCGCTGGCTCAGCACGGTGAGAAAGCTCTGACACTGCGAACGAATGGTGGGATTCAGGATGCGATTTTCGCCACCGAGAGCGTG
>JALZWJ010000373.1 GCA_023300065.1 Akkermansiaceae bacterium | reverse complement strand
CTCTACCAAAATCCCGCAAATTTTCTTTCCGCCCACCCAAACATCATTGGGCCACTTCACCCCTGCGGACAGGCCATATCCATCCACCCCCTCCGCCATCGCTAGGCCCGCCGCCAGAGCATACCGCGACCAAAGCTCCGGCGCTTCCTGAGGCCGTAAAATCAGGGAAAATGCCAGCCCCTCTCCCGGCGGACACGCCCACGCCTGCCCCCGGCGGCCACGCCCCGCCGTTTGCTTCTCTGTTAAGACCGCACTCCAGTCAGCAGCCCCCTTCAGCGCCAAACTCCGCGCCTCATCATTTGTAGAGCCACACTCATCTAAAAAAATGACCCGCCCAGCCCACTCAGGAGATAAATCCTTTAAAATCCCCCCATCCCACTCGTCATCAGGCATCATCCTCTGCATCTAAAAACTCTAAAGAAATGTCCAACGCCACCGCCGAATGCGTAATCGCACCCACCGAAATAAAATGCACCCCCGTCTTAGAAATATCCTCCACCGTGGTCAGATTCACCCCACCACTTGCTTCTAAAAGCGGGCCTTTTTCACCTCTCATCTCCACTGCCTCACGGAGGGTTTCATTGTCCATATTATCGAGCAAAATATAATCCACCCCCTCCAACTTCAGAAAATCCGCAACCTGATCCAGTCGGTCCGCCTCCAGCTCCACCTCCACTCCCGGCTGTTCACTGCGCAATCGTAAAATCGCACCCTGCAGAGCAGGGATCCCCCCCTCCGCGACTAAATGATTATCCTTCACCATGGCCCGATCATAGAGCCCCATCCGGTGATTCGTTCCGCCCCCAGCTACCACTGCACTTTTTTCCAAAGCACGCCATCCTGGAGTGGTCTTGCGCGTGTCTAAAATACGCGCTCCGTTTCCCTCCACCAGTTCCACGAATTGTCGCGTTTTCGTCGCGATCCCTGAGAGCCGCTGTAGGAAATTTAAAGCGACCCGTTCCGCGGTCAGGAGCGAGCGAGCGCTCCCCTTCACCTCCATCACATAGGCTCGATGACTCACATCGGTCCCGCTTTCCAGCAGCACCTTAACCGTCGTATTCCCATCCACCCGTCTAAAAACCTCCGCCGCGATCTCCACCCCCGCGATCACCCCCTCCGCCTTCGCCACGATCAATCCACGCGCCTCCCGATCCTTCGGAACAAAGTAATTCGAGGTCACATCCCCAGGGCCTATATCTTCGGCCAATGCCAAATCGATCAGAGTAGAAGTCGTTGCGTCCACATCCATAAGATAGAGCCCAGAACTCCGTGAGGCGAGGAGCTTTTCAAAACCTTAAGAACCGAATCAAATCCACTTTCCCGGCTCGCATCCTACCAGAACTGGGGCAGAATCCCCCCCCGCTCCCATGTCATCTCTTCTCTCGTCACCGCGCACCGCATTCTTTGCCACCGCCCTTTCACTCGCCCTCGCCTCTTGCAGCACCCGCTCTAAACCGCAGGCCGTCTCAGAAACCACCCTCTCAACCCCCGCCGCCTTCGCCGCCGCAGCCGCGACTTCTGGCCAAAATAAAAAAATTAGCACCGGCTGGCTCCGCGAATTTGGTGATGCTCGGATGACCAAGCTCGTCAATGAGGCCCTCCTCCATAACCAAGGACTCAAAGCAGCGGCCCATCGCCTCCGTGCCGCAAAGCAAGGCACTATCATCGGCCGCGCCGCCCGCCTTCCCACCCTCAGCGCCTCAACCAGCTACCGTGAAACCGATGGCCGAAACATCGCCTCCAGCGAGAACTACTCCCTCTCCCTCAACGCCGGATGGGAAGCCGATCTCTGGGGCCGCCTCCGGAATCTCGACCTCGCCTCACAAGCAGACTACACCGCCTCCGTCGCAGACTTCCGCAGTGCCCGCCTCTCCCTCGCGGCAAACACCGCAGGAGCTTGGTGTAATCTCATCACCGCAGAGCAGCAGCTCGCGCTCGCCATCACCACCCTCGGGTCTTACGAAACCGCCCTCCCCGTTGTCGAGCGCCGCTACAAAGCCAACACCCTCCGCGCCGTCGACGTCCAATTCGCCCGCAACAACGTCGCCAATGCCGAGCGCAGCCTTAGCACTCGCCGACTTGACCGCGATGACGCCGCCCGCAACCTCGAAATATTTCTCGGCCGCTACCCCTCCGCCTCCGTCATCTCCTCCAACGAACTCCCCACCCTGGCCAAAGACATCCCCGTAGGCCTCCCCTCTGAATTATTAGAACGGCGGCCAGATCTCGCCGCCGCTCGCGCTCAACTTTTCGCCTCCGCACAAGATGTCGAGGCCGCCCGTAAAAGCCACCTCCCAGACCTCAGCCTCAACGGCTCCGCCTCTAATAGTAGCGACACCTTCCGGCGTGTTCTTGATCCAAACTTCCTCATCTACAGCATCGCAGCATCCCTCACCCAAACCATCTACCAAGGCGGCACCCTCAACGCCCGCTCCCGCGCCGCACTTGATCAAAATCGTGCCGAGATCGAGGACTATGCCGGCGCAGCCCTTCTCGCCTTTCGCGAAGTCGAGGCCACCCTCGCCGCAGATCGCGCCCTCGCCGAACAAGAAATCTTCCTGAAAAAAGAAGTCAAACAAAGCCGCCTCGCTGAAAAAAGAGCCCTCTCTGACATCACCCTAGGAATCGATGGCGCCTCCTTCCTCGAATACCTAGAAGCCCAGCGCCGCTCAGAGAGCGCCGGCATCTCACTCATTCAGCTAAAAAATCAACGCCTCCAAAACCGCATCGACCTCCACCTCGCCCTCGGTGGTGATTACCTCACCAAACAGAAACTCTAATTTGACGATTGAAACCACTAACGCAAATTACTTGCACTAATTTCTTGACGCTCAAAAATCGTTAATGCAAATTACTTGCGTTAATGAAAACCTTATCAATCCTAGCACTCACAACCTCTCTCTCTCTCGCTGAGCTCGAACTCTACCCGACCCTCCAGTTCAACGGAGTCATCGGCGACACCTCAGCAGATTCCTTCGGGGACGTCGGCGGACACGGTCACGACCCAAACAACGAAGTCGCCATCCAAGGCATCGACGTCGGCCTTAACTTGATACTCGATAACTGGCTCACCGGCTTCGTCAACATCAACGCCTTCACCGATGCAGAGCGCGAACTCGACTCCGAGCTAGAAGAAGCCTTCCTCAGGTTCCACAATCTCCCAGGCGGATTCGAGATTCGTGGAGGGCGCTTCCAAAACCGCATCGGCGTTCAAAACCACCTTCACCTTCACAGCTGGGACTTCGCAAACGCCAACCTCAGCACCTCACAATTTCTTGGCGAAGAATCCCTCTTCACCAAAGGTGTCGAACTCAACTGGATTCGCGAATTTGGCCCAGCCTTCGTCGCCCTCACCGCCAGCTTTGGAGAAACTCCCGATGAAGAGCATGGTGATGAAGAGGAAGAAGAAGGAGGAAACTCTGAAGAGGCCCTCTTTGACGGCGAGGTCTTCACCGGACGCGCTCTCTTCGGCTATAACCAGACCGACTTTCACCAACACCGCCTAGGCTTCAACGGAGTTTTTGGAGAAAACGGATACAACCGAGACACCAATCTCTTCTCCGTCGACTATACCTACACCTGGCGTGAAAACGGCCTAGAGCCCGGAGGTCGCTCCTTCGCAATCGGAGCCGAGTATTTCTACCGCGACGTCGAATTTGCCAGCGAGAATAACTCCGCCAACCGAGGCTCCACGTCACAAAGCTCCTTCATGGCATTCGCCAACTACCGCTTCGCCGAAGAATGGACCGCTAGCGCACGCTACGAGCACCTCCAAGGCCGCACCGGTGGTGGCGAGCTCATCAATGACGACGTCGATTTCGCCTTCGTCGCAGCCGAGCGCGACCGCGTCTCCCTCGCCCTCACCCGCGACTTCCAATACCAAGAACTCGATTCCCTAGTTCGCCTCCAATACTCCCACGACGATCTTGACGGACAAAAAGAAGACTCAGTCTTCCTCCAGATCGCTTTCAAATTTGGCAAAGGCGAAACTAGGTAACACACCCACACTCACAAAAAACAACCTTCCCACGAGACATTCACCCCACAGGTGAATGTCTCGTTCGTTACCACCACACCGAAGAAAGTAAAAATGACTCCATCTTCCTCCAATTCAACTTCGGCCGAGACGAGGTTCGCTAGATTGTAAGATCGCTTCTTTCCCTCTCTGAAGAGAAAGGCTAAAGAAATCAAACACCTTTGATTTCATTTCTTTAGCCTATGTCTACCACTTCCTCCTCAGCCGAGGACACCGCCGCCTATCTCCAAAAAATCCGCGACCGCGTCGGCCAAATCATCGTCGGACAAGACGTCGTTGTTGAACGCACCCTCATCGCACTCCTCACCTCCGGCCACCTTCTCCTTGAAGGCATGCCCGGCCTCGCCAAGACCCTCTTGGTAAACACCATCTCCAAGGCCCTCCACCTCGATTTTAGGCGCGTCCAATTCACCATTGACCTCCTCCCCTCCGACATCCTCGGAACCGAGATCCTCGACGAAAAATCCGGAAACTTCCGCACCCACAAAGGCCCCATCTTTACCAATCTCCTCCTCACCGATGAGATCAACCGCGCTGCTCCAAAAGTCCAAGGAGCCCTGCTCGAATCCATGCAGGAACGCAAAGTCACCCTTGGCAGCGAAACTTACAGCCTCCCCACCCCCTTCCTCGTCATCGCGACGCAAAACCCCATCGAGCAATCCGGCACCTTTGAGCTCCCAGAAGCCCAGCTAGACCGCTTCATGCTCTGCCACCGCCTCAGCTACCCAACCGCCGAGGAAGAAGAAGAAATCCTCCGCCGCAACCTCAATCTTGGGGTTGAAAAAAAGGGCTCCGGAGCCGTCGCCCGCACCGAGTTCGACCTCGTCACGGATGACTCCGTCGGCACCCCTCAAGACCTCGTCGATGCCATGGAAGCCACCCACAACATCCACGTCAGCGAAGTCTTCCTAAAACACGTCGTCAATATCGTCGAGCGCACCCGCCAGCACCCTGACCTAGAACTCGGATGCTCCCCCCGCGCCGGCATCTCGCTGCTCAAAGCCTCCCGTGCCCGTGCCCTCATCCATGGCCGTGACTACGCCATTCCAGAGGACCTCTTCGCCCTCGCCGAAGACGTCTGCCTCCACCGCATTCGCCTCACCTACGAGGCCCTCGCCGAAGGCAAAACCCCGCAAGGAGTCCTTCAACAAATCCTCTCCGACTCCATCTCCTAGCCCTCAATCTCAACACCTTCGTTCATTCTGCATTCATACATTTGTCCACTCCAAATGCCCCAACTCACCGAAGCTCAGACCAAGCCTCTCGACTCCCGCCAGTTCTACCTAGCCGTCAAACGCCTCGCCGACTCCCTCTCCTACGGCAACGACCGCTCCCCCTTCCTCGGCCAGGGCCTCGAATACGTCCAGTCCCGTCACTACGTCCCCGGCGACCCCGTCAAAACCATCGACTGGCGCGTCACCGCCCGCACCGGCAAGGTCCACGTCAAAGAATACGAGTCCCCCAAATCCCTTCCCGTCTGGTTCATCGTCGACACCTCGGCCTCCATGACCCTCTCCTCCACCCCCATTTCCAAATACCAAATCGCCACCCAAATCGCTGGCGGCCTTGCCCTCGCCTCACTCGATCGAGTCTCCCCCGTCGGTATCCTCGGCGTCGGTTCCCGCGAACTTAACATCAAGCCCTCACTCTCCCGCGAGACCATCCTCCAATGGCTCCACGAACTCCGCAACTACGACTTCTCAGAGCCCACCTGCCTTGGCGAAAAACTCCGCTCCCTCAACCCCTCCCTCGGCGAACGCTCCCTCATCTTCATCCTCTCCGACCTCCATGACCCTAGCGCCATCCCCGCCCTAAAACTACTAGGCCACCGTCATGACCTCGTCATCATCCCCCTCCGCGATCCCGCCGAAGACTCCCTACCCGGAGCCGGCTTCATCCGCGGCCGCGAAGTAGAAACCAGCCACACCACCACCCTCTCGGCCAAAACACAATTCACCTCTCTCGCCACCCTCACCTCTTCCCTCAAAAAAGCCTCCCTCGACCACTTCCCCATCCGCACCGACCGCCCCTTCCTCGCCCTCCTCCGCCTCTTTCTCCAGTCCCGCAATCTCCTCTCCAGATGACCAGACTCCTCCTCATCCTTCTTCTCATCTCACAGACCTACGCTTCAAACCCCACCTTTGCACGCGAGGCCCCCCTCGGCCTCCCCACCCGCTTCGAATACTACGTCCCCGGCTCTAAAATCGAAGTCACCCCCCGCAAAAATAGCGACTCCTCCCTCGTCATTCGTATCATTCAAATCAAACCAGCCGATGATGGCCACCGCTATGACCTCGAGGTCTACGGCCTAGACCCCGGCACCCACCACCTCACCGACTTCCTCCGATACGCCGACACCAAATCCCCCCTCCCAGCCCTCCCAGGCACCTTCAAAGTCACCACCCAGCACCCCCTAGACACACTTCCAAAACCCGCCGAACTCGAAGCCGTCCCACCCCATAAACTCGGAGGTTATCAAACCCTCATCACCCTCCTCGGCATCCTCTGGTTTATCATCCTTCTCGCCATCATCTTCTACCGAAAGACAAAAAACACCGCCACCCTCCCAGACACCCCTCCCCCCACCCTACACCAAAAACTTCAAGACCTCGTCTCACAAGCCTCCCACGGAAACCTCCCCGACACCGAGCGCGCCAAACTCGAACGCCTCATCATCGGCCACTGGACCCAAAAACTCCCCGAACTCCAAAACCTCCCCCCCGCCCGCGCCCTCGTAGAACTCAGAACCCACCCCGAGGCCTCCCCCCTCATCCTAAAACTAGAACACTGGCTCCACGCTCCTAACACATCTCTCTCCCATCAAGAAATCATCCCCCTCCTCAGCCCCTACAAAAAAACCCAACAACCAATAACAGAATAACCAGCCCGTGTCCTTCGCCCACCCCACCATCCTCATCGCCCTTACCATCCCGGTCCTCCTGATCGTGTTCCAATGGCGCACCCAGACACGCCCACTTCCCCTCCCCTTCGACCACCAAAAAACCCCTCACCGCAAGTGGCTCTCCACCCTCCTAAACCTCGTCAACACCCTCCCTTACCTCACCCTCGCCACCATCATTCTCATCCTAGCCGGCCCCCGCACCTTCGAGCGGCCTAAATCCGAACGTAAACTCACCAACATCATGTTCTGCCTCGATGTCTCAGGCTCCATGGGAACCTCCTTCGGCACCGGTGACCGCTACGCCGCCGCCATGGAATCGCTCAACCGCTTCCTCGACTACCGAAAAGGCGACGCCTTCTCCCTCGTGGTCTTCGGCGGCGATAACCTCCGCTGGGTCCCGCTCACCACAGATGTCTCCGCCTTCCGCCACGCCCCCCCCTTCCTCCACCCCCGCAAGCTCCCCAGCTGGTTCAACGGCGGCACCTTCATTGGCAAAGCCCTCAAACAGGCCGAAAAAGACCTCATTAACACCGAAACCGGAGACCGCATGATCATCCTCCTTTCCGATGGTGCCAGCTTCGACCTCCGCGATGGTAACGACATCAAAATCGCCCGCGAACTTGCCGATCACAACATCACCGTCTTCTCCATTCACATCGGAGGCGGCGACCCGCCCCCTGAGGTCTCCGTCATCTCATCTATCACCGGCGGAGAAACCTTCGCCGCCGGTGACCCCGCAGCCCTCGCCGCCGTCTTCACCCGTATCGACGGCATGGCCCAAGCCTCCCTCATCCGCCTCACCCCCGACCCCGTCGACAACTTCAAACCCTACCTCCTCACCGCCATGGCCCTCGCCGGCCTCTACCTCCTCACCCTCTTCGGCCTCCGCTACACCCCCTGGTAGCGAAAAACTCTAAACTCTAAATTTTGAAACTCTAAATCCGGAGTCTCAGTCCCACCCATTTTGGATTTCTTCCTTTTGAGTTTCGAGTTTGTTTAGAGTTTCAAAATTTAGAATTTAGAATTTTCAGAAAATGCCCGCCATCCTAGCCGCCCTCACCACCGCCATCCTCGTCGCCGGTGCAGAACTCCTCCACACCCGCCGCATTGCCAAGGTGCGCCACCTCGCCTTCGGGCCCTCGGGTCGTTTCTCCACCCTCACCATCCTCGCCCCCATCCTCCGCATCCTCGCCCTCGCCACCCTCGCCTGGGCCCTCACCACCCTCTACCAACTCGAGCCAAAAGCCCACCGCTCCCAGATCAAAGAAATCGAACCAAAGGAACGCCACCACCTCCTACTCGTCGTCGATGTCTCCCCATCCATGAAGCTCAAAGACTCCGGTGAAGACTCCGGACTCTCCCGCACCCAGCGCGCCTCCAAACTCGTCCAATCCCTCCTCAAACGTATCACTGATGACAAACTCTACATCTCCCTCGTCGCCGTTTACAATGGCGCAAAACCCGTCGTCGTAGAAAGCCGCGACACCGAAGTCATCCTCAACTTTCTTGATGGCCTCCCGCTCTCCTCCGTCTTCCCCACCGGCAAAACCCGCCTCTTCGACGGCCTCGAAGAAGCCGCCAAAATCGCCCGCGACTGGCCGCCAAACTCCGCCACCCTCCTCCTCGTCAGCGATGGCGATACCGTCCCCGCCAGCGGCATGCCAAAGATGCCACCCTCCATCAACGGCGCCCTCGTCATGGGCGTCGGCAATCCCACCAAAGGCTCCATGGTCGATGGCCGCCAATCCCGCCAAGACGTCGGCGCCCTCCAACAAATCGCCAGCCGCCTCGGCGGTCAATACCACGATGGCAACCTCAAGCACGTCCCCACCTCCGTCCTCACCGAAATGGGCTCCTTAAAAACCGATCAAAGTGGCTTAAATCTCACCCTCCGCGAATACGCCCTCATCGCTGCCACCACCTCCACCCTCACCCTCGCGCTCCTCCCCCTCCTCCTCTACTTCTTCGCATCCCCCTTCAAACCAGGAACCCCACGGAAAGACACTTTGGAAAGCATCCTCCCCACCCCCAAGTAAAGCCCCTCAGCCACCACCAATTTGCGATCTCCAAAATCAACACCATCATCCCCCATGCTTCTCACCACCCAAGACCTCGCCAACATGGACAAGCTCCCCCGCGTCCAACTCGCCACCACCCTCCCCGGGCCTAAACCCATCTGCCTCGTCGGCACCCGCACCGCAGACGGCCACTCAAATCTCGCCCCCTTCTCCAGCATCACCCACCTTGGCTCCAATCCCATCCTCATCGGCATGGTCACCCGCCCAGACACCGTCGCCCGCCACACCCTCAGAAACATCATTGAAACCCGCGCCTGGACCCTCAACCACATCACCCGCGAGATCCTCCCACAGGCCCACCAATGCTCCGCCCGCTATCCCGATCGCACCTCAGAGTTCGAAGCCACCGGCCTCACCGAACTCTTCCATAAAGACATCCATCCTCCCTTCGTAAAAGAAAGCCCCCTCCGCATCGCGCTAGATCTAGAAGAGATCATCGACATCCCCTCAAACGGCACAAAACTCATCGTCGGCCGCGTCAAACTCGTCGACCTCCCCCACCACAGCCCCGCCCCAGATGGCTCCCTCGACCTCACAAAACTCGGCACCCTAGCCTCCACCGCCCTCGACACCTACTTCGACCTCACCGAAGTCGCAAAACTCCCCTACGCCAAGGCTTGAACGACCCAAAGCATCCCTAGTTCATTAAAACTCGTCCTCTCATCCTAAATCTTGTAAAACACCCATCACCGACACGATCCATGCGCATCATCCTAGTCACTTTCTGGCTCCTCATCCCCCTCGGCTTTGCGGCCTACCACTTCGGCCCCGGCCAAGAACACGTCAAACTCGATGACACGGAAACCACCCTCTCAGAGGCCCGTTCCGCCGTCGCTGATCAGGATTGGCCCGCTGCCATCGAGTCCTACCAAAAGGCGCTCGCCAAGCTTCCCAAAAAAGAAAAGGAAACCTCCATCCGCATCCAAATCGAAATCGCCAAGGCCAAGATGCAAAGCGCGCGCCTCCCCGAAGCCCGCGAGGACCTCGCCGAACTCGTGGCCCAGCTTAATGACGACTCATCCGCTCCCTCCGAGCAAAAGGAAGAAGCCCTCTCCGCTCTTGCCAATGCCCGCTACTACATGACTTACCTCATGAAGTTAGAAGGACTCCCCGCTTCCGAATGGGAACCTGAGATCGAAGCCGCCCGCCAAGAATACAAGCTCCTCGCCCAGACCGGATCCAATAAAGAGAAACACCTCTCCGACCTCGAATCTGCGATTCGTCTCGCTCGTGCCGAACCCACCGAGCTCTACGGCCTTCCCATCCCCAGCCAATGACAAGGCTGCAGCTCGGGCGGTCGCCCGAAACCAGGAAGCAAGCCAGGCAAGTTTAACAAGGACTCCCGTGGCGCTGGCCAAGGTCTCCCAGCCGACGGCTCCGGCTCCTAACCTCTTCTCTTTCTTAGTCTTATGAATTTCAGGAAATCCCTTCTGCTCCCGCTTGCCCTGATCTCAGCATCAGCTCAAACCCCTTTCACACAAAAAGGCTTTCCCGAAGGCCTCGTCATTCGTGAAAACAATGTCCCCGCCGCCCTAAAAAGAAGCGCCCCCTCTCCCGCAATCAAACCCCAGCAGACCCCCGAGCAACTACGCTCCAAAATGCTGCAATCTCTCCAGATCGACCGCACCCCCTCCGGCATCCTCACCGCCCGTCTCGCCGCTCGTCTCACCGAAAAAAAACAAACTGACACCCCGCCTGCCGCCACCCCATCCACCGACCCTAAGTCTGACGCAAGAGCGAAGACCGCAGCCTACAAACGGGCCTTCGAAAAATTCCGGAGCGATGTCACCCTCGGAAATTGGGATGAGGTGAAATCCTACCTCGCTGACCTGCCAGACAACGATGCCGCCACCGCCTTCAGCTCTCTCGTCACCCGCCTCAATGCCCCTGTCATGGTGCGCCCCCGCAAAGAAATCGCGGGGCTCGGCGCGAAGCAGCATAACCAAACGCAATACCTCCGGCTCCGAGAATTTTTCGCCCTCACTGATGCCGCAAAAAAGGCTCCCAACCCCAAGACCCTCCAGCAACTTGCGGGCTTAATCAAAGGCGATAAGAAACCCACCGCAGACTTCTTCAAAACCCTCGAAAAAGGCAACCGCTACTTCGGCTCCAGTGAGGAAAACAAAGCCCGCACCGCCCGCCTCCTCATCGAAGCCGGCCACCTCGAAGAAATCACACCGTTCCTGCCAAACGAGGAACAAGCCCTCGAAAAAAAGGACCACAGTTTACTCAACCTCCTCGGCCGCTACCATGCCGAATCCTACACCGCAGATCGCGGAAAAGAGCACCTCCCAAAGGCTTGGGAGCTTTCCCTCGGCATCATCCGCGCAAAGGCCGCGCCAATCAACGACCGCACAGAAGCCCTTTACCGCGCCCTCTCACTCGTGCCAAATCTCGATGATGGCACCGGGAAAAAATGGCTCAGCAAAACATTCTCAAACGCCTCCACCGAGGGCTTCGAAATCCTAGCAACCGTCGGCACCCTCACCGCCCAAACCCGTGAAGTCCGGTCCGCCGACTTCCGGCTGGATCAACTGAAGCTTCAGTCCGCCGCCGTCGCAGCCCTCACCGGCACCCCAGAGATCGACCTCACCCCTTGGCAGGAGATCCTAACCCTCTACGTCCTGAATTGGAATGCCGAGGCCGAGCGCTCCTACCGCCTCGACGCCTCAAACTCCCTACGCCCCAAGTCCAACGTCGACTCCTACGGAAACATTTTCTACTCCCGCTACCAGCAACCCACATCGCAGGCCAGCCAGCGCACCACCCCTGCCATCCCCTCCGGC
>JALZWJ010000372.1 GCA_023300065.1 Akkermansiaceae bacterium | reverse complement strand
AGCCTTTTCGAGGTTTTCTCGGTAGCAGCCGGTAGCGGCTGCTGGAGCGACCCTAGTGATTTCAGGCCTCACGTCAATGAATTATGTCACGGTTTTTGATAAATTTCGTTCATTCACCCAGAAACGTTGAATCCACCTTAAAAAAACAGCCTGCATATACACACAAATCTGTTCACGTTACCGAACCTTTTCCCACAATTCTAGCTGGACCCACTCTTCCCATTTCACTCCAGACCGTCTTTCCCGATAAACACATATGGCAAAGAGTAGCGTCTACAAGCGATCTGCCCCTGAAGGAAATCCATCACCGGAGGGGATGGAGGACCAGAAGACGATTCAACAGATCGCCAACGACATCGCCCCGACGCAAGTCAGCGCACGGAAGAACGAACTCGAGAATCGCATCATCGAAATCTTCGTGCGCAAAAAGGCCACGAAGACGAGGCAAAGTACAAACACTCGAATCAACTTTCCACGATGATCTTTCACCCGATCGGTGGTTGGATTATGTGACCCTGAAATGTAACCCTTTATTCGGCCGCGATCCTGCGTTCTCCCAGAATTTCCATGCCCTCCTTTATGCCGGAAGCCGGATAATCCTCACTTTTTTCAAAGTCTTTACACAACCAAGTGTCTCTTTCATGAGAGACTCCTGATCAACATTCCTCTCACGTTATGAAACCACTCTCCATTTTTATCGGCATCATCGCGCTCCTCGCGGTGGGCTTTATCGGCGGCCGCCAAACTGCCCCTACCCTCGAAGCTGAGTCCGGACCCAAAGCAACGACCTCAAAGCACACGCCTCGGAAGGCGACCCGCGTGAACCAAACAGCCACCGCAAACGCCTCCTCAGTCTCACCTACGGATCTCGATGGACTGCTGGAACTGGCGGACTCCCAGATGGCGTTCGAGACCTCGACCAAACTTCGCGCTGCTTTAGGAGATCTGGAATCATTGGCGCTAGAGCGCCTCCTCACTCGGCTTCTCGAATCCGAGGAAAGCGAACCCGGCTACTACCAACTCCGTGACAGCCTTCTTAATCACCTCGTCGCGCAAGATCCCTTCCGCGCCCTCGACTTCGTCCTCGCCCAAGATGACAAGAATTTCAAAACCAGTAATCTCCACATCATTATTCTAGCGGCGACGAAGGTCGATCTCGCTGCCGCACGCGCTGCCGTTGCTGAGATCGAGGACCCAAGCCTCAAGAAGATATCCACAAATGCCCTCCTCATTCCCCCAAAAGACGCAACTTCGGAGGATCTTCTTGACCTCCTTTCAACGCAAAAGAATCAGCCTTACCTTAACAATTACGGGATCTGGGGTGGCTCATTCTACCACAGTGGGATCAGTTTCGGGAATTCTAATGGAGGTGCTTTAACCCAACTCGCACAGAAAGATCTTAGTGCCGCCGAGAGCTATGCGAGCAATCTTAAGACTCCAAACGAACGCAATATCGCCTATTCTCAAATCGCTTCGGCCCTCGCTCAAAGTGATCCTCAAGGAGCCCTCGATTGGGCCAAAGGCTTCGATGCGTCTGAAGGACGAAGCAAGTATCTCTCTGCTGCCATTTCCGCAATCGCCACCAAAGATCCTCAACTCGCGGCCGCACAACTCGATGAATTGAACGACTTTCAGCTTAAAAACCACAGCATCTCAAACATCGTGCACTCGTGGTCGCAAAAAGACCCACAAGCCGCGATTGCCTGGATCGGCACACTCAAACCAGGCCAAGCCAAGACTCAGGCCTATCAAACTGTAGGGAGCAGCCTAGCGATCAATGACCCCCAAGCAGCCATCCAGCTCGCAGAAGGACTTCCCAGTAATTACGTGAAGAGTATGATTCCAAACATTCTTAACCAATGGGCCAACCAAGACTTTGACGCGGCAAAGAACTGGCTCACGTCACAAGACGATCCTATCACACTGGAAGCTGGGTTCTCGACAATCTTGCACACATGGGCGCAACGCGATCCTGCCGAAGCCGCGCGATTTATAGAGCAAGCTCCTCCCAGCGCGAATCGCATAGACTTATATAACCATCTTGCCCGTCAATGGGTCCAGGGAGATCGGGAAGCGGCATTGGAATGGGCCCAGGGGATCGAGCACAAGGAGAGTCAGAATACTGTGACCCAAGTAATCTACCGCCAATGGGCGAGCCAAGACCCCGCCGGGGCCGTCGAGATCGCCAACACGATCAGCGATCAAAACCAAAAGCAAAATCTCTTAAATAGCATTGCCACGAGCTGGCATCAACAAGACCCAGAGACGGCACGCGCTTGGGTGGACACCCTCCCAGTGAATGAGCGCTTTATCGCGCTTGGTTCTACCCTATCGAGCCTGAGTTACAGCCAACCGCTCGAAGCGGCGCACCTCTATGATGAACTCCTTACGGAACGCCAGAACGATGAAAGCCTTCCCTCTCGTTTTGCCAGCAATGCCAGTTCGATCGCCAGCTCGTGGAGCCAGCATGATCCTGCTGCTGCTGCCGAATGGGCTGTGACCCTCCCTGATGAGAGTCAACAGGCCAATGCTTTTAAAAACATCGCCAGCGCATGGGCGAAACATGATCCTACCGCGACCTCTCAATGGATCGACGAACTTCCCGTCGGCAAAGCCCGCGATGAGGCAACCTCAAGTTTTGTGCAAAACATCTCGCGAATTGACCCAGCCTCCGCCTTTGAATGGGCTGATACCATCAATGATGACCAAAGCCGCTACAACTCCCTACGTAACACGATTGATCAATGGAAACGCAGCGACCCAGAAGGCGCACTTGAGGCAGTGCACGGAGTTGAGTTAACCGAGAAGCAGAGAGAGCAATTGCTGGAGCGCTTAGAGTAGCCCCCGGAGGATTATGGAGCACGGAGTGGCGGCGTCTCGCCGCCTTCGCTTCGCAGGGGAACGGTTGAGAGGACGTGGCAGCCCATCTGCACAAAAAAACGGCGACCGTTGTTGGTCGCCGTTTTTGAAATTGGATGTGTGGAACGCTTTAGTGGCGCTTTCGTTTAAGGTTGAGCATGGCCTCGGACTTGGCGATGACGACTTGGAGGGCCGCCATTTCGTCGTGGTTGTCTGAGACACCTGCGAGGGCGTCTTGGGCGCGCTTCAGGGCTTCTTCGACTTGGGCTTCGTCAATCGCGTCTTCGCCGATGGCGAGGTCGATGAGGACGGAAACCTTATCATCGGAAACTTCTACGAAGCCCTCGCCAACGGCGAGTTCCGAAATCTTACCATCCTTGAGGTAGCGGAGTTCGCCCGGAGACAACGGAGCTACGAGAGCTGCGTGCATGGAGAGAATCCCCATCTCACCTTCGCTACCGGGGAGGTAGACGTCGTCTACGGTGTCAGAGAAGATGGTCTTCTCTGGGGTGACGATATCGAGTTGGAATGGCATGTGGTTTTGAAGTTAGAGCTTTCTCAACGCTAGCTTTTCTCGACAGTGTCGATGTTGGCTTTCATGTAGAAGTTGGACTCAGGCACGTCGTCGTGCTTACCTTCGAGGATTTCAGAGAAACCCTTTACGGTGTCGGCGATGGAAACGTAGACACCCGGTGAACCGGTGAAGATCTCCGCCACGTGGAAGGGCTGGGAGAGGAAACGCTGAATCTTACGAGCGCGGAAAACGGTGAGTTTGTCATCGTCAGAGAGTTCGTCCATTCCGAGAATCGCGATGATGTCTTGGAGGTCTTTATACTTCTGAAGCACGTTCTGAACGCCACGAGCAACGCGGTAGTGCTCTTCACCGACGATCTCAGGAGAGAGAGCATTTGAAACAGATGAGAGAGGATCAACCGCAGGGTAGATGCCGAGCTCAGCAAGGGCACGCTCAAGCACGACGGTGGAGTCGAGGTGGGCGAAAGTGTTTGCGGGAGCGGGGTCAGTCAAGTCATCCGCAGGAACGTAAACGGCCTGGAAAGAAGTGATGGAACCTTTCTTAGTAGAAGTGATTCGCTCCTGAAGTCCGGCCATTTCCTCAGCGAGGGTCGGCTGGTATCCCACCGCGGAAGGGGTCCGGCCGAGAAGCGCGGAAACCTCAGAACCGGCCTGAGAGAAACGGAAGACGTTATCAACGAAGAGGAGAACGTCCTGGTTCTCTTCATCACGGAAATACTCAGCCATTGAGAGAGCGGAAAGAGCAACACGGAGACGCGCACCTGGAGGCTCGTTCATCTGTCCGTAAACGAGGGCCACTTTAGACTTGGAGAGATCTTCCTGATTAATGACGCCCGCTTCGGACATCTCCTCATAAAGATCGTTACCCTCACGTGTCCGCTCACCGACACCGGCGAAGACGGAGTAACCACCGTGGTTCTTCGCGATGTTGTTGATGAGCTCCATGATGACCACGGTCTTACCAACACCAGCACCACCGAAGGCGCCAACTTTACCGCCTTTTGTGAAGGGGCAAATGAGGTCGATGACTTTAATGCCGGTCTCAAGGATCTCGGCTGAAGTGGCCTGCTCAACAAGAGAAGGAGCAGCACGGTGAATGGGGTAACGCTTTGCGTGAGGAACCTCACCGCGCTCGTCCACTGCATCACCAGTGACATTGAAGATACGGCCAAGAACGCCAGCGCCAACGGGAACGGAAATTGGTGCTCCGAGGTCCACTACGGGCATGCCGCGCTTCAGACCTTCTGTGGTGCTCATAGCGACGCCGCGAACCCAACCATCACCGAGGTGTTGCTGGACTTCGAGAACAAGCTTGGTTTGAACTCCGAAGAGGTCGTAGTTCAGTTCGAGGGCATTGTAGATTTCCGGCAGCTTACTAGCGGCGGAGAAGTCAACGTCAACGACGGCGCCGATGACTTGAACGATGGTTCCTTGGTTGCTCAT
>JALZWJ010000371.1 GCA_023300065.1 Akkermansiaceae bacterium | reverse complement strand
GATGAGGGGGGAGGAGGTGCGGAGATCGTTGGCGATGCTTTCGACCGCGAGGTAGTCCTCAATGTTGTTGACGGGTTGCTCGATGAGTTTTTGATCAAGGAGGTCTAGGTCAAGGCCTAGGTCCTGGATGCGGCCTTTGCGGAACTCGACATTGGCGTGCCCGATGTTTTTTGCGACTTCAGGAGCATAGCGGTTGGCGACTTCTAGCATGTCGTCAGTCATGTCTACGCCGATGACTTTACCTTCTGGTCCGACGACTTGTGAGGCGATGAAGCAAATTTTTCCAGTCCCTGAACCGAGGTCTAAGACGGTTTCGCCGGGAAGGAGATATTTAGAAGGATCTCCGCATCCGTAGTCACGCTCGATGACTTCGGTAGGGATCGCTTTGAGATACTGGGGGTCGTAATCGACTGGGCAGCAGAGGAGAGGCTCAACGGCTTGTGAGGCTGCTGCGTAACGTTCTTTGACGGCTGATTCCGTTTGGAGGTTGGGCGAGGGTGTCATAATGATTTAGGAGGTTGGGGAGTGGGATTTATTGCAATTTTTTTGAGGTCTGGGTGTCGCGACCAAGAAGCGAGGTCATCGACATCTTCAAGGATGGGAAGGTGCGCGGGTGGTAACTCAAGCTGCGCCAAGGTTTCTAAGGTTTTAGGGAGAACCTCTGAGGAACTCCATTGGATTTTTTCAAAGACTTCCGGGCAATGGCGCGGGAGTCCGAGAAGCCAATAACCACCATCGGCAGCGGGCCCGATGATTGCGGATTTTTTTTCGAGGTGCTGGGCGGCTTCCTCGAGATGGTGAGTGCGGATGTCTGGGCAATCACCGCCGAGGAGGATGATGCTGGAGGCACCACTTTCAAAGGCCTCTCGTGAGGCTGAGGAAAGGCGTTGGCCGAGGTCGCCCTCGGTCTGGGGGTAATAGTGATGTTGGTTTCCAAGCCATTCCGACATTTCTGCTTCGGCATCAGCAGGGGCGAAGTAGATGTGGCAGGGCCAGTCTGCGGGGACCTGCGCAAGGGTCTGTTCGGCGAGGTGGCGGTAGACTTGGCAGGCAACCTCATTTCCAAGATCTACGGCCAAGCGAGTTTTGACAAAACCGGGGCGCGGAGTTTTTAGGAATAAAAGAACGGTGGGCTGCATCTTATGATTCGATGATTATGAATGAATGGGGGACTCGCGTCGCGCTGAGTAGCACGCCCCAATGTGAATGTTTTTTGACAGATTGTGTCGAGAATGAAAATCCTTTTGACTCTTCTGAGATGGGACCGAAAGTCAGTGGTATCGAGACGAGAATTCGTGTCGATGCGAATGCAAAGTAGAGCAATTGATTAATGATTTTAGATGGGATTTTATGGGTTCTTCTTGGAGCCTACACTTTAGCGGCCTTTGGGTTGATGATTTACGGATTGAACACGTACGTGCTTCTTTTCTTATTTGGGCGGAGCGTGAAAGAGACGCGAGCGAGGCAGAAGAAGCAGGAAGCTGATTTTCTGAAGAAGGTCGCTGAGGTTGGTGATGATGCTTGGCCGATGGTGACCACGCAATTGCCTCTTTATAATGAGTTTAATGTCGCGAGGCGGATTATTGAAGCGGTGGCGAAGCTGGACTACCCTAAGGGGAAGCACCAAATCCAAGTGGTGGATGATTCCACGGATGATACGAGGGGAGTGGTCGATGGGGTTGTCGAGGAATTACAAAAACAGGGTGTGTGGATCGAGGTCTGCCGTCGTGAAAACCGAGTAGGCTATAAAGCGGGTGCTTTGAAGGAGGCCATGGACTCGGCAAAGGGTGAGTTCTATGCGATTTTCGATAGTGATTTTATTCCAGAGGCTGATTTCCTGAAGAAGACTCTCCCTCTGTTCCGTGATGAAAAGACGGGCTTGGTACAAGCTCGCTGGGGGCATATCAATGCAGAGAACTCGGCGCTCACGCGGGCACAGTCGGTGGGAATCGATGGACACTTTGTGGTGGAGCAAGTTGCTCGTGCAGAGAATGACCTGTTTTTGAATTTTAATGGCACGGCAGGAGTTTGGCGGAAAGAAACCATCATCGATGGTGGTGGGTGGCATGCTGATACCTTGACTGAAGATTTGGATCTCTCCTACCGCTGCCAACTTAAGGGATGGAAGCTGGAGTATGCGATCGATGTGGTTGTTCTGGCAGAACTTCCAGAGACATATTCCGCTTTTAAGACTCAGCAATTCCGTTGGGCCAAGGGGTCGGTTCAGACTGCTAAGAAGCTCTTAGGAACTGTCTTTCGCTCATCGGTCAGTCCACTTGCTAAGATGCAGGCGGCCTTTCATATGCTGCATTATGTGGCGCATCTCTTGATGTTTACCTTGGCACTTTTGGCGTTGCCCTTGAGTGCGATTCTTCCTCAGTTCTCGGGGATCACGGGGACGGCCTTTTTGGTGATTCCGCTGATTGTCGCGACCTTTGGTCCAAGCATCCTTTATCTGGTGAGTCAGCGCTATCTCTATCCTGACAAGTGGATGAACCGGATCCTCTGGCTTCCGGGAATGGTGACGATTGGGTTTGGGATTTGCATCTCAAACACCCGGGCCGTGCTAGAGGCCATCATCGGCGTGAAGAGCGGCTTTGTGAGAACTCCCAAGAAAGGCGAAGTTGCGGAGAAGTCATACCGTCCGAAGCGCGACTGGATTCCTTATCTCGAAATCTTAGCGGGGTTTTACTGCTGCGCCACGATGGTTAGTTTTGTCATGCAAGGTGTTCCCGGTGGGTTGGTCTTTTTCTTCTTCTATGCGGTCGGGTTCTTCGTAACCGGATTCCGGAGTCTTAGTGAACAGAGGGCTTCTGCGTGAATGTGAATCCTTGGCGCTGGGCCGCTTGGGTTGGCTCGATCATTCTCTTGCTGGCGATTGGTTGGCTTTGGAGCGATTTGGAAAAAATCGAGGACGGCGGGACTCTGCGGGCATGCTACCATGGGGTGGCATGGCTGGGGATGTTAGCTGCGGTTTTTGCGTTTCCGGCGATGAGTCAGAGGCGTGCGCTTTTCTTGATTTTTGGAGCTGCGATTCTGGTTCGTATTGCATTCTGGTCCGCGCCGGTTTCGGATGATGTGAACCGATATCTCTGGGAAGGTCGGCTTTACTGGGAGGGTGAGAATGCATATTCCGAAGTCGCCGATTCTGAGGAGTGGAGTCACCTCCGTGATGGATATTGGGAAGCCATGAATCATCGTGACCGCTTGACGGCTTACCCTCCGGGGATGGAGTTGGTGATGGCGGGGGCGAGTTGGGTTTGGTATGATTTACGGGTGTTTAAGGTGGTGGCCGTCGCGGGTGATCTGTGGGTTTTAGGGATCCTAGCACTGCTTCTAAATTGGCGCGGGAAACCGCTGCGGTGGCTGGGGGTCTACGCTTTTAACCCAGTCATCCTTGCCTCTTTCGCGGCGGAGGCACATCTCGATAGTCTCATGGTAGGGGGGCTCCTAGCCGCGGTCTTTTTTGCCGAGCGAAAGTCATGGAGCTGGGCCTGGTTCTGGCTCGGGGTGGCGGTGCAAATGAAGTTGATGGTTCTGGTGGTAGCGCCTTTTCTGTTCCTTCTCGCGGGGTGGCGGATGTGGTGGCGAGTTTGGCCATTTCTGGTGGCCTTGGTGGTGCCGAGTCTCTTTTTTATCAGTGATCTGGATGGCCTGCTGCACGGGTTGCTCGGCTTCGGAGGGGCGGGTGCTTTTAATGGTGGGCTCTTTGAACTTCTGAGATGGCTAGGCATTCCGGAACAGGTCTTACGGCCTGGCTTGATGATGTTTTTCCTTTCAGTGATCGCGCTCTATTCTTGGCGAGCTTTACGGGGGGCTGAAGATGATTTGGGAACTCTGTCGTTGGTGGCTTTAGGATGGTTGGTGGTGTGTTCTCCGGTGATTCATTTTTGGTATCTAAGTTGGTTGATTCCGTTGATCGGGCTGAGACCGCAGCTCAGTTGGTTGATCCTTTCTGGATCGATGGGGGTGTATTTTCTAGCGTGGGAAAACGATGGGACGGTGTGGGGGTGGGGGTACCCAAATACTTGGGTGATTTGGTCATGGTTGCCGTTCTTCGTGGTCTTATTTTGGGAGAATCGTTTTCTGATGTCGCGCTTCCGGGCGAAGCGGTGGGAGGGAGATACGAGTCTCGATATCGTGCTCCCGATTTATAATGCGGGAGAGGGATTAGGCGATTTTTTGAACGATCTGCAGGCGGTGAGTCCCGAGGTGGGCAAGATCTGGGTGGTGGATGGCGGGTCGCAAGATGGATCGGTCGAGATGGCCAAGGAAGCAGGCTGCGAGGTCCTGACTTCAGAAAAAGGGCGGGGGGCCCAAATCGCGGCTGGATTTGCTCAAAGCACGGCCGGGTTAGTGGCGATCATTCATGCGGATACTCTGCCCCAACGTGGTTGGATTTCTGAGGTGCAGAAGGTCTCGACTAACGAGCCGAAGAGCACGGGGTTCATCCTTGGCCAACGATTCGATGTCAGCTCTCTGCCGCTTCTGTTTGTAGAGATTTTAAATGAGGGGCGTGCGATGTTCGGCGGTTCTGCCTTTGGTGACCAAACGATGGTCCTGCGCCGAGCGGTGGTGGAGGCTGAGGGGGGATTCCCCGAGCAAGCTCTGATGGAAGATGTCGAGGTTAGTTGGCGGCTCCTCAGTGCTGGCCCGCTTTCTTATCTTGGGCGTGAGTGGCAAGTCTCAGCGCAGAAGTGGAAAGGCCGATTTGGGCCCCGCTTTTATCAAGTGGTAAGCCTCATGATCCGTTACCGTTGGGCTCGATTAAAGGGGGGGCGAGTCGGGGCGGCGGCGCTTTGTGATAATCTGTATCGCGAATACTATAAGGGGAAGTAGCGCTATTTTTGTTGAAGTTGCTTCCAGTCCCTCTTTTCTAGAGGAGGCATCATTTAAAGGTCGATGACGAAGCCGTTGCGGTTGCTCACGGCTTCTGCCTCATGGAGATGGATCCAACGGATGGTGTAGTTTTTTCCCCATGAATCACTCACGGCGATTTCATTAGTGGTCTCGTTGTAGCCGATGATCATGCAGATATGGTAGTTCTTTTGGGCTCTTAATTTTGGAGCATTCTGTTTGGCCTGGATTTCGATTTTTGAAGCGTAGGCTGGCCAATCTTTCACTTGGCGACGTTCGCGGGTGCGGGCATTTGCGGTGCGATTGTATTCAGGGAGGCTGCGCATCTGCCAGAGGATGGGAACGCCTTTGTTGATATAACGCTTTAGTTTTTTAGGGGCGAGGGTTTTGAGCTCGATTTGGCGAGCGGTGCGTCCTCCCTTACTCCGGGTGGTGAAGGCGACTTCGTCATACAGTTTGGCAGTATTGGTGCCGCCTCCGCCAACGGTGGCGAGCGTGGCGAGGAGATACATGTCGGCCGGAACTCCGGCATGCCGCATGGCCCGCTCGAAGGTGGCGGGTGCGCAGTATCCCTTCGGCCCTTGGTCGACCATGGGGATGTTGTTGATGAAAACATCACCATTCTTATGTTCTGTGACATTTTCTTTGAGTCGCACTTTCATCTCGCCATCACTGACTCGGGAGAAGCGTCCACCTCCATCGGCAAAATCTGCACGGACGATGTTAAGACCAACGTATTCGCCTTTGACGTGTGCGAGGAGAAAGGAATGGCCGTTCCAGTCCCACCGCTGAGCTTTGTGACTCTTGTTTCCTTGGCCCAGCATTTTTTGTTCAATGGGTTCGCCGAGTGTCTGGGTGAGTGTTTTTGTAATGGCTGCGGCATCGGCTGCCATCGCTGAGGCAAGGCGATTTTGGCCCTTACTTGCACCCTTCGTTTTGAAGTGATCTTCACCCGCACCGACGTTGCTAAGGGTGTCTCCTTTGTTGGCGTAGATGATGGAGAGGGAAAGCGTGCGGTCTTTGTGATCTCCGTAGGCAACCATTGTTTTGGGATTGGCTCCGGCGAAGGTGTATCCATTCCGGGTGTAGAGGCGGTAACTGCTGGAGTAAGGTGTCTTTGACTCTAGTGGAAGTCGGAGACGTGAGGCTACCGCTTGGGGTTTCTCGTTCCAGATGTTGCCATTGCTGGCGAAGAGGGAGTGGCCGAGTGCTTTGTTCAAGGGTTGGAGTAATTTTTTAATCTCCGTGCGGTGAGTGGCCCAAGTTTCCCGGATCTCGGTGCGGGAGGCTTCTGCGAGATAGGCGAGGGGGGTCTCGAATTCCTGCCCATCGGCCCGGCGCAGAAGGGCCTTGTCTTTTTGGAGGTCGAGGAGTTCGACCTTGAGTTTATCGGTGCCGTTGGCTTCTTGTAGCGTGATGAGGGGCTCTGCATACAAGCTAAGTTGGCCTAGGGTGAGGCTGAAGAAAGTGGCTCGGAAAATCATGGTGTCTAGAATGATAGCGTAGTTAAACGTGATTCAGGTTGAATAAATTGAAACTTTAACGCATCCTACTACCAGCTTGTGGGGGCGTTTTGGTTTCGACTGAATGTTATTAACGCTGGCTGCATGTAGAGGTTGATCGGTTGGCCTCTTTAAAAAGCCGTTCAAAACAAATAATTGCAGACTCTAACGAGCTCGCACTTGCTGCTTAATTGAC
>JALZWJ010000370.1 GCA_023300065.1 Akkermansiaceae bacterium | reverse complement strand
GGGGCGGAATTCCCAAGGCTGCGCGCTTCGCGCTGACCTTGGGCTGATGAGTGGTCAGCCCGTTGGGCTTTGGGATGCGGAGAAAGGAGGGCCCTGAAGGGGCGGTCTCATGGCAAGGTGACCTTGAGTGATCCCTCTTTGGGGCTGGAATTCAAAAAGAAATCAAGTGGAAGAATGATCTTCTAGTGATTCATTATTTTTGATCATGTTTGGTCTCTCTAAACTAAAGTAACTAATAGGTCTCCAGTATCCGCGGACTTGCCTTTTTCTAAGAGGATTTCTCCGACGACTCCGTCTTCTGGCGCACTCACGGTGGTGAGCATTTTCATGGCTTCGATGACGACTAATTTGTCGCCTTCTTTGACTTCTTGGCCGGGTTTCACGGCGACTTCGCTGATCATGCCGGGGAGGGGGGCGCTGATGTGGTTTGGATTTGAGGGGTCGCCTTTTTGGTTGGCGACGGCTTCTTTTCCTAAGGCACGATCGACGACGACGGTTTCGCGGGGCATTCCGTTGAGCTCGAAGAAGAGGGTGCGGCGGCCTTCGTCATCGGCTTCTCCGATGGAGATGAGCTTGATGAAGAGGGTTTTTCCGGGGGCGATTTCGACGTTGATTTCCTCGCTGGCTTGGAGGCCGTAGAAGTAGGCTGGGGTCGGGAGGACGGTGAGTTTGTCGTAGCTCTTGAGGGATTCTTGGAACTCGGCGAAGACCTGTGGATACATGAGGTGACTGTAGAGGTCATCGGTGGTGGCTTCGCGATTGAGCTCCTTGGAAAGCTCGGCTTTTGTTTCGTCAAGATCGCAGGGTGCGGCGAGTTCGCCGGGGCGGACGGTGACGGGGACTTTGTCGCCGAGGACGAGTTTTTGGATTTCCTTGGGCCAGCCGCCATCGGGTTGGCCGAGTCCGCCGCTTAACATGTCGATGACACTCTCGGGGAAGTCGAGGGCGGGGGCGGTGCCGTTGAGGAGGTCGGCTGCTTTGAGGTTCTGGGTGACGAGGAGCATGGTCATGTCTCCGACGACTTTACTCGACGGGGTGACTTTGACGATGTCGCCGAAGAGCTGGTTGACGTCGGCGTAGGTGTGGGCGATTTCCTGCCAGCGGTGGCCGAGGCCCATGCCGTTGGCTTGTTCCTTGAGGTTGGTGTATTGGCCGCCGGGCATCTCGTGGAGGTAGACTTCGGCGGTGCCGCTGCGGGGGGCGGAGTAGAAGGGTTCGTAGTGGGTGAGGATTTCTTCCCAGTAGTCGGAGAGCTCGTTGGTGGTGTCTGAGTCGAGGCCGGGGTGGCGCTCGTTTCCGCTCATGGCGGAGTTGACGGAGTTGAGGTTCGGCTGGGAGGTGGATCCTGACATGGAGGCCATTGCCATGTCGGCGATGTCTACTCCGGCATCGGAGGCAGCCATGATGGAGGCGGCGTTGAGACCGGAGGTGTCATGGGTGTGGAAGTGGATGGGGATGGCGATCTCTTGCTTGAGGGTGGAGACGAGCTTGGAGATGGCGGCGGGGTGAGCGAGGCCGGCCATGTCTTTGATACACAGAATGTGTGCGCCCATTTTTTCTAACTCTTTGGCCTTATCGACGTAGTATTGGAGGGAGTATTTTGCGCGGTTGGGGTCGGTGATGTCTCCGGTGTAGCAGACGGCGGCTTCGCAGACGGCTTTGCCATGCTCGCGGGCGGCTTCCATGGCGACCTTCATGTTGGGAAGGTAGTTGAGGGAGTCGAAGATGCGGAAGATGTCCATGCCGGCATCGGCGGCGTGCTTGACGAATCCGGCGACGACGTTGTCGGGGTAGTTCGAGTAGCCGACGGCATTGGAGCCGCGGAAGAGCATCTGGAAGCAGATGTTAGGAATCTTTTCGCGAAGCTGGCGGAGACGGTCCCATGGGTCTTCTTTGAGGAAGCGCATGGAGGTGTCGAAGGTGGCGCCGCCCCACATTTCCATGGAGAAGAGGTTGGGGGTGCGGTTGGCGTAGGCCTCGGCGATGGCGAGCATGTCGTAGGTGCGCATGCGGGTCGCGATGAGGGATTGGTGCGCGTCACGCATGGTGGTGTCGGTGACGAGGAGGCGCTTTTCGTTTTTAATCCACTCGGCGAAGCCTTCGGGGCCTTTTTCGAGGAGGATTTCGCGAGAGCCTTTGAAGTCGACTTTAGGCTGACTGCTGGGGATGCGGGGTTGTGGGAAGGGCTTGGCTGGGGTCCAGTTTTTGGCTCCGGGGTTCTTGTTGACGGTGATGTCAGAGAGGTAGTTGAGGAGCTTGGTGGCGCGGTCTCTTTTTGGGGTGAACTCGAAGAGGCTGGGGAGGTCGTCGATGAGCTTGGTGTGGGCGTTGCCGGAGCGGAAGGTCTGGTCTTCGATGACGTTTTCGAGGAAGGGGATGTTTGTTTTGACACCACGGATACGGAATTCGCGGAGGGCGCGGTCCATGCGCTGGCAGGCGGTCTCGAAGTCACGGCCGGTGGCGGTGAGCTTGACGAGCATGGAGTCGTAGTAAGGGGTGATGACGGCTCCGGCGTCGCCATTTCCTGAGTCGAGACGGATGCCGAAGCCGGCAGCGGAGCGGTAGTTGGTGATGCGGCCGTAGTCGGGTGCGAAGCCTTTTTCTGGGTCCTCGGTGGTGATGCGGCATTGAATGGCGAAGCCGTTGCAGGGGATGTCTGCTTGGGCGGGGATGCCGATTTCTGGGTCGTGGAGTTTTTTGCCTTGGGCGACGAGGATTTGGGAGCGGACGAGGTCGATTCCGGTGACGCACTCGGTGACGGTGTGCTCGACCTGGATGCGGGGGTTCATTTCGATGAAGAACCATTCTTTGGAATCCATGTCGTAGAGGAACTCGACGGTGCCGGCATTGTTATAGCCGATGTCTTTTGCGAGACGGGCGGCGGAGAGGCAGAGGTCGTTTTTGAGGTCGCCTTCGAGGTCGATGGAGGGGGCGATTTCGACGACTTTTTGGTAGCGGCGTTGGACTGAGCAGTCGCGCTCGTGCATGTGGACGACGTTCCCGTGTTGGTCGCCGAGGATCTGGACTTCGATGTGTTTGGCACGCTTGATGTAGCGCTCGAGGAAGACGGCGTCGTTTCCGAAGGCATTCTGCGCTTCTTCTTGGGCTTCTTTGAGGCGGGCTTGGAGTTCGGAGGGTTTCTCGACGATGCGCATACCGCGACCGCCGCCTCCGAAGGCGGCTTTGATGATGAGGGGGAATCCGACTTCTTGGGAGGCGGTGATGGCTTGGTCGGGATCGGTGATGGCGTCATCGGTGCCGGGGAGGACGGGGACGTTGGCGGCGATCGCTTGGGCGCGGGCGGCGGTTTTGTCGCCCATGGAGCCGAGGAGGTCGGCGGAGGGTCCGATGAAGGTGATGCCTTCGCGCTCGCAGGCGCGTGCGAAGTCGGCGTTCTCCGAGAGGAAGCCGTAGCCGGGGTGGATGAGGGTGACGCCTTTTGATTTGGCGATGGCGACGATGTTTTCGTAGTCGAGGTAGGCTCCGACGGGGCCTTTTTCTTTGTCGAGCTGGTAGGATTCGTCGGCCTTGAAGCGGTGGCGGGAGAAGCGGTCTTCGTCAGCATAGATGGCGACGGTGCGGAGGCCGAGTTCGGTGGCGGCGCGGAAGACACGGATGGCGATTTCGCCACGGTTAGCTACGAGAAGTTTTTGGGTGGTGGACATTTGAGAAAGATTGTTGGCGGGAGGATAGGATTTTGGATGGGGAGGGGCCAACCACGAAACTTACGAAATTGACGAAACTTGGTTGAGGGGGAACTCACGCCGAGTAGCGGAGCTGGTGATAGAGGGTTTTGGTTGGTTTTTTTTGAACCGCTAAATACACGAAAGACGCTAAAGTTGGGGGGCTTGGATGGGGGCCGGGGATCAGGGAGGACGCTGAGAGAGCAGGGGTTGGGTGGATGGGGTTTTAAACCGCGGATGGACGCAGATGAATGGGATTTGGTTGAGGGGGCTGGGTTTGGGGGATTCGAGAAGAGGGCACAAAAAAGCGGGCCTCTTAAAAAGAGAGGCCCGCTTTGGAAAAGGGAGATCGTTTTTAGATCATCTCGGCGACGAGCTTCTCGAGCTTGACGATGTCAGCGGAGAAGGCGCGGATGCCTTGGGCGGTCTTTTCGGTGGCCATGGCGTCTTCGTTGAATTCGAAGCGGAAGGCTTTTTCGTCGAGGGAGACTTTTTCGAGATCGCAGGTGCCGGCTGGGTCGAGCTTGCGCTGGAGGGTTCCCTCGGTGTTCTGGAGTTCTTCGAGAAGGCCTGGTGAGATGGTGAGGAGGTCGCAACCAGCGAGGCTGGTGATCTGTCCGGTGTTGCGGAAGGATGCGCCCATGACCTCGGTCTTGTAGCCGTGCTTCTTGTAGTAGCTGTAGATTTTAGCGACAGACTGGACGCCGGGATCTTCATCACCGACGTAATCGGTGTTATTCTCTTTCTTATACCAGTCGTAGATACGACCGACGAAGGGGGAGATGAGTTGGACTTTAGCTTCGGCACAGGCGACGGCTTGGGCGAAGGCGAAGAGGAGGGTGAGGTTGCAGTGGATGCCTTCTTTTTCGAGTTCTTCGGCAGCCTTGATGCCTTCCCAGGTGGAGGCGATCTTGATGAGGATGCGGTCCTTGGAGATGCCCTCGGCATCGTAAGCGGCGATGAGTTGCTTGGCT
>JALZWJ010000369.1 GCA_023300065.1 Akkermansiaceae bacterium | reverse complement strand
GCCATGGCTTGGGATGGAAATGGCGTCCTCTACGTCGTCGAAATGCGCACTTACATGCAGGACGCAGACGCCACTGGCGAGAAGAAGCCCGTCTCCCGTATTTCTCGCCATGAGGATACAAATGGCGATGGCGTCTACGATCAGCACAGCATCTTCATCGATAACCTCCTGCTGCCCCGCATGGTCCTCCCGCTTGATGACCGCATCATGGTGGGCGTGACGGATACTCTCGATCTATGGACCTACCGTGACTCCGATGGCGATGGCGTCGCAGACGAGAAAGTAAAAATCCACAAAGGCGGCAAGCGTGGTGGCAACATGGAACACCAGCCTTCTGGCCTGATTTGGAATCTCGATAACTCCATCCACATCACTTACGAAAACAAAAGCTACCGTTTCACGGATGAAAAACTTGAGGTCCAAAAACTACCCCGTGGAGGTGGTCAGTGGGGGATCGGCCAAGACGATGCCGGTCGCCTTTACTACTCCGCTGCCGGTGGTGAAAAGCCCGCTTTCTACTTTCAACAGCCCATTAAATACGGTGCCCTGAATCTCTCCGGCCAAGAGGAAGATGGTTTTCGCGAGGTCTTTCCCATCGCCGATGTTCCCGATGTCCAAGGCGGCGCCCGCCGTATGAATGACCGTGGTGGTCTGAATAACTTTACCGGTTGCGCTGGCCAAGGCATCTACCGTGGTGACCGTCTCCCGGCAGATTTAAAAGGGGACCTCCTTATTCCAGAGCCCGTCGGTCGCCTAATCCGCCGCGCCAAGGTGACCCGTGAGAATGGTAAGACCACTCTCAGTAATGCCTACCCAGGTGCCGAGTTCATCCGCGCAAAGGACATCAACTTCCGCCCGCTCTGGGCCACCACCTCGCCCGATGGCGCGATGATGCTGATCGATGTCCACCGTGGCATTATCCAGCAGGGGAACTGGACCCGCCCTAAGTCATACCTCCGTGGCGTGATCGACAAATGGAACCTCGATAAAAATATCGGCAAGGGCCGCATCTACCGCCTCGTCCATGACTCTTACAAGGCGGATAAGCAGCCCCGCATGTTGGATGAGTCGACCGCCGAACTCGTCGCACATCTCGCTCACCCGAATGGCTGGTGGCGTGACACCGCGCAGAAGCTCATCATTCTTCGCAAGGACCGTGAAACCGTGGCTCCTGCGATTGAAAAAATAGCCCGCACCCATTCATCGGAGCTGGCCCGCCTCCACGCTCTGTGGACGCTTGAAGGAATGTCTAAGCTCAGCACCGAGCTTGTCGCTTTTGCCCTCGCTGACCAAAGCTCCCTCGTCCGGACGAATGCCGTCCGCCTTGCCGAGCCCTTCTTCGCCGCCAATGATCAAGCCGTCATTGAGACCCTCACGCACTCCTCGACACTCGTCAGTGATATCGAGATGGGGATCCAAGTGATCAATTCAATCAGCGCTTCCGGTAGCTCAGATCCTGCTCTCACCGCCATCACCGATGCCCTCCTCGCGAAGCATGCCAAGAACGAAACCGTCATCGGTATCACCAAGTTACAAGGCTCAGTCGTTGCAGAGCGTGAGGCTCAAAAAGCACAGGAGCGTCACGGCGCGGTCTTTGCCAAGTCCATGGAAAGCGGCAAAGTGATCTACCAGCAACTCTGTTTTGCCTGCCACGGCGCGGATGGCAAAGGCGCTCCCATGCCCGGCCAGCAAGGCCACCTCCTCGCTCCTTCTTTTCTCAATAACCCACGCATCGGTGGCGATGATCAATCCGCGATTCTGACCCTCCTCCATGGCCTGACCGGTGACCTTGATGGGAAGGAATACGAGGGCCTCATGGTCTCAATGTCATCCAATAACGATCAGTGGATTGCCGACATCACCACCTACGTGCGGAACTCCTTTGGAAATAAATCAGGCCTGACGGTTCCCGGTAAAGTCGCTTCGCTCCGCAAGACGCATTCCTCTCGGAAAGAACCCTGGACTCAAAGCAGTCTTGAGGAACTTAGCCCTCCCCACCTCGTCAACCGTCAGGATTGGAAGCTCACGGCAAGCAATGGGGCAAAAGATCTGGGTGGCTGCATCGATGATAACCCAAAATCTCGCTACAGCACAGGCACCAGCATGAAGCCCGGCATGTGGGTTCAGATCGAACTGCCCAAGACCTCTAAGATCACTGCGGTCACGCTCGATAGCACCCGCTCCGCCAAGGATTATCCCCGAGGATATGAAGTCAAAGTCTCAACCGATGGCCGGAAATGGAGCCAGCCGGTGGCGCAAGGAAAAGGAGAGAAAGCCGTGACCCAAATCACCTTCGAGCCGACCGAAGCGAAGTATGTCCGCATCACCCAGACTGGAAAAGACCGACTCTACTGGTCCATTCACGAGCTCCATATCAACGGCAAAGAAATCCGTTAGAAATCCGTCTCCCGCCCCAGCGGGGCACATCAACGCAGCCTAGGGCAGAGCGATGCGCCGCCCTCGGTTTCTCGGCGCGAAGAATGAGGCGCCAGTTTTTGATGTCGCATCGGAAACGATCTGCCCAAGGCGCGCCGTTCCAGCATCGGCGCTGGAGGCCGCTTAGTTGGCGACGAGATCGTAACCCCGGTGGTCCTTCACCTCG
>JALZWJ010000368.1 GCA_023300065.1 Akkermansiaceae bacterium | reverse complement strand
CCTTCGTTCTCAGCACCGTCGGCACTGCCAGCATCGAGACCGTGGCAGAGCTCACCGAGGGGAATGCTTGGTTCCAGCTTTACCATCCCGCGGAGAATGACTTGCGCGATAAGCTCCTCGACCGCGCGGCGGATGCGGGCATGCCAGTTCTCGTCATTCTTGCAGATACTCCGACCTTCGCCTACCGGCCGAAGGAGATTAAAAACGGCCTCTCCATCCCGCCTAAGATGTCGCTGCGTAATGTCCTACAAATGATGACGCACCCCGCGTGGTCCTTTGGTCAGCTCGCCGCTGGAGCGCCGGAGTTTAAGACGATGACGCCTTATCTGCCGAAGGGACTGAGCATGAAACATCTTGGGCTTTTTATGAACAAGACCTTTTCCGGTCGACTCAACCCAGACAAGATCGCGGCGATCCGTGATCGGTGGAAGGGGAAGCTGGTCGTGAAGGGAATCGTCAATCCAGAGGATGCCGAAAAAGCAATTTCGCTCGGGGTGGATGGCCTCATCGTCTCGAACCACGGTGGGCGGCAGCTCGATGCCGGGCAGTCTACGATCAAGCCGCTCACCGCGCTTGCCAAGGAGTTCGGCGAGCGCACCACGCTCATGATCGATAGCGGTCTGCGCGAGGGGCCAGATGTTGCCAATGCGCTGGCGAGTGGTGCAAAGTTCACCTTCATGGGGCGTTCCTTCATGTATGGCGTGGGCGCTCTCGGTGCAAAAGGCGGTTATCACACCCTCACGATGTTGAAGCGCCAGTTGCAGCAAGTCATGGAGCAGGTGGGGTGCAAGCAAGTCACCGATTTTCCTCAGCACTTAATCGAAGAGTCAGATCTCCCGTAAACCGTATGACGAGCAAATCGGAGCAGGACAATCCCGACCGCGAAGTCTTCGGAAAAGCGACTCGTCTGGAAGTGGTCCGCTCTGATGAGTTAGATGAGCGCTCTTGGCTCACGGATGGCGAGATTTGCCCACTCTTAGAGAACCATTACATCGCACATGTCGGCCGGATGTGGGCGGATTCCTCTTTTGAGGTGATGCGCTCAGATGCTTCTGGGACCTTTGCTCTTGTTGTTCTAGATGGGGAAGGGGAGACTCTGATCGATGGTGAATGGCGCACTGTGGTGGCAAATGAGATCTGTCTTTTACCGCCTTTTGTCCCCACCGGTATTCGCGCAAAGGGAAGGAAGCCGTGGCACTTTGCTTGGGTGCGCTATGAAGAATCTCGGGAGGCTGCACCGATTCTCACTGCGAATAGTCCCGTCATTCATAAGGGGCATGTGCAGCCGCTGAATTTCTCCATTGCGGGTATGGCTGCTGAGCTGAGACGCGATGCGCCAGAGCCGTCAGCACTTCATCATTGGGTGGAACTCATCCACGGTTTCGTGGCACGAGCGGCGCGCCCATTTCAAGGTGATGATCGACTTTGGCGGATTTGGAAAGAGGTGGAGTCTGATCTGGGCCGGAGTTGGCGGCTTCAGGACCTGGCTGGAATCGGCCACCTGAGTAAAGAGCACCTCCGCCGCCTTGCACGAGAGCAGCTAGGACGTAGCCCGATGCAGCAAATCACCCACCTTCGCATGCGCCGTGCCGTCGCGCTACTTTCTGAGACGGAGGATAAGATCGAGTCGATCGCCTTAGCAGTGGGCTATGAGAACCCTTTTACATTTTCTAACGCCTTTAAGCGCTGGATTGGGAAGAGGCCCTCTGAATATCGAGATTAATGAAATCGGGATGTGGATCTCCAGTATGGTGTATTCTTGGATTGCAGCTCATCATTATAGGTGATGAGACCATTGAATTTTTTTACCGCGGCATTTTTATTTGCTGCTAGCTTGAACTCTCATGCTCAGGACTCTGGGAGTGAGGTCTCCCTTTTCGATGGGCAGTCACTGGAGCAGTGGACCTATGATCCTGCCGTTTGGCGGGTGGAAGATGGCTTGATCACAGGAGGATCAACGACTGAGAATATTAAGCAAAACTTCTACATCGCCACAAAGAAGAGTTACCAGAATTTCGAGCTTAAATTCAGCATCAAGTGCAGCGGTGAGCCTAAAACCGGCTTGATCAATAGCGGGATTCAGCTCCGCAGCCTCCGCTTCCCTGGTGGGGCTGACATGGCTGGTTACCAAGTCGACTGTGGCGATACTTGGTTTGGAAAAATCTGGGATGAGTCTCGTCGTAACAGAATGATGACGACTCCGGTGGATCCTGAGGCCCTAGCAAAAGTGGTCGATGTCTTCGGCTGGAATCACTACCGCATCCTTGCGGAGGGACTACGTATCCGCGTCTGGATTAATGAGGTGCTCGCGACTGATTTTACAGAAACCAATCCTAAGGTGGCGCTCGATGGCCACATCGCGGCCCAAGTCAACAAAGGTGGTGTTACGCTCGTGCAGGTGAAGGATGTCTCGATCGTAGAACTCCCAGCCACCGCCGACGCGCCGACTTGGCAGTCTCTCGGTGGGTTGGAAAAAGCTCTCGAACAAGCCCCCCCTGCCAAAAAGAAAAGGAGGAAGGTAAAGCTCCCAAAGAGTTCCACTGGCCCCATCCTCGATCTTGATGCCGACAAAGGGGTGACGCTTGAAGATGGGGACCGCGTCTCAATCTGGCGGAACCAAGTCGCAGATGCGAAGGTGCAGGACTTTGTAAAGCGGGATGAAGGGCGCAAGGAAGCTGGCTCCGGTCGCCCGACCTTGAAGAAAAATGTGGCTGCTCTCAACGGCCACAGCTCGCTCGAGTTCCTCCAGCAAGAACTCGTCCACATGGATGAGGACGCCTTTGATCACCTCACGCAAGGAAGCGGAAACACTTGGATCACGGTGCTTTCGGTCCAAGCTCAGCGGATCGGCTTGAAGGATGTAAATTCATTTTTCGGAAATTTGGAAAATGGGGAGCGTTACAGCGGTTTCTGGGGTGCTCTTAATGATGATAATACCCTCTGGTGGGGCGCTCGAAATGGCCTGACCTTTGGCCGTTTTGATAAAAATAACCCACAGCTCTTGGGGCCAAAACTTAAAGTGGGAAAGTTCTACCTCATCGCAGGTCGCATGGGGGCTGGTCAGGGCGTGGTTCGTTTATTTTTTCGTGTCTTTTTCGCGCGGTTCTCAGCACTGGGGATACAAGCTCACCGAGGCTGACCTGCAAGCCCACGCCGCCAAGAAGGC
>JALZWJ010000367.1 GCA_023300065.1 Akkermansiaceae bacterium | reverse complement strand
GGACATCGAGAAGGAGGCTTTTCGGAAGTTGATGCGGCGTTTGGAGCGGTTTTCTGGGGTGGAGGTGCTGACTTATGTGGTGATGGGAAATCATTTTCATCTGCTACTGCGGGTTCCGGAGCGGTTGAAGTTCCTACAGCGCTTTAAAAAGGGGAGTCGGTTAGAGCAGGAAGATCGGCTTTTTGAGCACTTAAAGTTACTCTACTCAAAGGCCTATCTGACGCAGTTAAAGGCGGAGCTTGAGGTGATGACGGAGAAGGGAATGGAGGAGCTTTATGAGAAGACAATTCAAGGTTATCTTGATCGGCTTTGCAGTTTAAAACACTTTATGAAGGAGCTCAAAGAGCGCTTCAGTCGGTGGTTTAACAAGCGGCATGGACGTCGGGGGACGCTTTGGCAGGATCGGTATCGGAGTGTTTTAGTTGAGGATGGTGAGGCTCTGCGGACGATGGCGGCATACATTGATCTAAATCCGGTGAGGGCGGGCTTGGTGACCGACCCAAAGGATTACCGATGGTGTGGTTATGCGGAAGCGCTTGGTGGAAGTAAGCGGGCGCGGCGTGGGCTTTGTGGGGTGTTGGGCGTCCCGGTGGCGACTTGGCAAACGAGAGCCTTAGATCGTTACCGAAGGTTGTTTCTGGGGCTGGGGATGGAAGACGGCGATGCCGAGGGGGGAGGTGAAGCTCTACAAGAGGGGAGGCATCGGAAGCGTGGGATGAGTCGTGCTGAAGCGATGACGGAGCTACGGGAAGGGAAGATATTGGGCAAAGCAGACTTACTGCGATGTCGGGTAAGGTATTTTAGCGAAGGGCTGGTGCTGGGTAGTCGAGATTTTGTGGAAAAGGCCTTCGAGGAAAAACGGGAGTGGTTTGGGGTGAAACGGAAGTCAAACGCCCACAGCTTGCCGGTCGCAGGAGCTGGTCTGTATTCGATGCGCAATCTTAAGACGAAGGCTCTGGAATAGGACTAATGCGAATGGCGCTCGGTTAAAAATTCGTGGCGGGGGCTTTCGATTTCTAAGCACTTCAAATATCGATGGAACGGGTGTGGAAGATGAGGGGGCTATGGTGCCTGACGCTTTACGCTCGAACTCCTCCGGCCCATCGCTGAAGAAATCCATTACGAATGCTTGGAAAAGAAATACCTCCAAGTCGCCGACTGGAGCGGAGCGACAAAGACAGGCGAGAGGCTGCCCGAGAGGGACGAGCGGAGGCGAGGATCAAACACCCATCAAAGAACTCGCCCCCGGCATGTCCCGCAAAGTTTCATGGGGAAAGTCATCGCCTACGCCCTCGGACAATGGAGTGGCCTAGAAGTCTACCTGCAGAATGGCAAACTCGCCTGCGTCGCCTATACCCTGATTGGAAACTGCAAGCGCCACGGTTTCCCGTTGAGCAACTACTTGATCGCGGCAATGAAGGCCCTCGTAGAACACGGCCCAACCAGAGCCGCCGAACTCACCCCGTCAGTAGTAGCCCGCGCTAAGCGCCTCGGCAAAGCCGCGTGAATCATGCGGAGATCCGCGAACCCAAGTAGCAAGGAAAAGAGAGGGGCCGTCTTTTCTCTGCTTACTCTGCTCACATCTGATCGCTTATTGTAAATGAATGGAGCTCGAAAAAAACCTCTCTCCGAATGAACCGGAGAGAGGTTTGGAAAGGTATTTCAGAGGATTTAAACCTACTTGCGACGACGGAAGATTAGAGCAAGGCCGCCAAGCCCAAGTAGAGCAATTGAGGATGGCTCTGGGATGATGACCGTTTCAAATCTAAGGTCCAGATCACGAATTCTGATGCCTGGAGCGCCAGATTCAGCAGTGATGAATAACGTGTCGGAAGTGCCCGCGCTGGTCAAATCAATTGATGTCCCCGTGCTTGTGAAAGTAGTAGATCCTATTGGGCCTGTGTGTATTAGGTAATCGATTTCATCGCCAGCATTATTGATGTTTGTCCGAGTCGCATTTGTAAAACCGGTAAACACAGCCGTCGTCCCGTCCATTTCTCCAGAGGTGTATGTAATGTCTGAAACTACAAGCTGTAGAGATTCTAGATTGCCGAAGTTACTATACCAGTTCGTGGCATTACCTCCAGTGTTAAGAGTTCCGACAGTCACATTACTATCTGTGATGGAGGCGGTGCCGTTATAAGTATTGCGGGTTAGGGTGAAGGTCAGTGTATCACTTATGCCTCCACTATCAAAATCGAAATCACGTGTTAAAACAAAAGTATTTGCATTTGAAGCAGTGCTAGTGAAATTGCTAAAGGTTCCAAAAGTAGGATCAATGTTATCTACAGAGATTATCGCTCCATGAGCGAATACTGTTGTAGATAAAAGGGTTAGTGAGTGTTTAATTTTATGTTTCATTGAGTTAGATTAATTTTTTTGTGATTTCTTCATATGTGAAAAATGATTTAATCTTAAATTAAATTACTTGGCAAGTGGGAAATTCATAAATGAGAAGCGCAACGGGGCGATGGTGGATGGCAAGGAGTCAAGCGGACGCCTTTTAGTTTCTGGAGGGCTAAGGGCTGGTATCTTGATCTCTGGCCAAGTCATTTTCCTTAATCAGTTGATATATTTCCGGCATGTGAAGCATTAACGATTTATGAATTCTGGTCACCTACTATCGCCTAACCGATTGTTTACTCTGTACGATGCATAAAAGTATGGTAGGCATACAAAAAGGTTTCGACGGGATCCGGTG
>JALZWJ010000366.1 GCA_023300065.1 Akkermansiaceae bacterium | reverse complement strand
TTGAAATCACCAACACTGGTATCAACCCCGTAAATGTCTCAGGCTTCAGCTTCGATGATGACAGCGCGACCGCTGGCTCATCTGGCTCATTCCCTTCCCACTCGCTTGCGGCAGGAGAATCTCTCATTGTTCTTAATGAGGTCTCGGCCACAAACTTCCGGACCTTGTGGAACCTTCCGGCGACATTCAGGATCATTACCAACATCGAAATCAGCGACTACCAAGGATTAGGCCGCAATGGCGATGCTGTCTTTCTCTACAATAACTTCGGCACTCTTATCGACTCCTTTCCTTTTGGCTCCGCGACCGAGGGCTTCACATTCGCCCGCTTTGACGATGGCACCAATGTCCCGGGAAATCTCAGTATTGAGGGCCTCTTCGAATCCTACGAAAGTGACGACCCATCCGGAGACATTGGCTCTCCCGGAATCGCCGCGAGCCAGCCCGAGCCTCTCCCACCCTTTTTTAACGCTCCTTTTAACACCGCCTGGATTGCTGGATCTAATCTGGCCGCTTCAGAATTCCGCATTCAAAGCATCGACCCGAACCCCGGAGACACTCTGACGATCACCACCACCGGGACCCCAAGCTGGCTTTCCGTGGTTGACCTTGGCAATGGCATCGCCCGATTGGCCGGCACTCCTCCCACCTCCGCGATCGGCCGTCATGAATTCAACGTCACGGCAACCGACAGCACGAACCAGTCCACAAGTCAGACTTACCAGATCGATGTTCTCTCAGCTTCCAGCTCCATTATTCTCAATGAATACAACGCAGTCGCCGACGACGCCTTCCTAGACGGCGGAGACGAAGATGATCTCGATGGTGCCGCTGACCCACGCTTGAACCGTATCGCAGGGAATGGAGGCGGCTGGGTTGAGTTCACCATCACCGGCCCACTCGGCACTCCCGACACCACCGTCGACCTCCGAAACTGGACTCTCCGGATTGAGAATGATGAGACCTCCCGCATCCTAAAGCTAGCCGACCATCCCGCCCTAGCGGCCATCCCAACTGGGACGATCCTCACCTTTACCGAAAACGCTGCCACCGCTCCCACTGGCTTTAACATGGATTCGCAGCTCAACGCGGCCGGCTACACTTGGAGTAACATTTGGATCTTCGACCCAATTCTCATTGACCAAGCCAACAGCACGCAACCTGATGAGCGGGTCATTAACAGCAGTAACACCCGCTTCACTTGGCTTAATGGCTCAGATGCCATTGTTTACGGTCCCGCCGGGGAATCAATCGCCGTCAGCGACAGTAATGATAATGGTAACGGCGATGAATCCATCTCCGTTGGCGGCACTGAGACCTTCAGACTGGAAGAGAATCCCGCAGCGAGTATCTCCCCGCTCAATCTTGAATATGACGATGGTGGAACCTCCACCTTCGGCCTCCCGAACATTTGGAGTGCCAATACTCTCACTCAGGCCTTCGACCCATTCCGGACTGGCAACACTCCGCCCGTCTTCAGCTCCATCGCGGTCACAACCTCGGCACGGGGAGCTTACGATGAACAAGTTTCCATCACCAGCGGCAGCACCGTCACCGCGCTGACTCTCCCTGACTTCTTGAACGTTACCACTGCGGGAAGCATCGTCTCCATCACCAATAACCGCCCTCTCACAGCGGCCGACATCGGAACCTTTGAAGTCACGCTAGAAGCGGACACGGGATTCCCCAATAGCAACCTGAGCTACCTCACGTATCAGCTGTTAGTCCTCAACCCTTCCCCTTCCGTCATTCTCAATGAATACAATGCGGTCGATGCCACCCGTTTTCTCAACGACGGCACTCTTGCGGCAGATGGAGATGGCTTCCCGGCAGCGGCGGATTCGCACTTCGGTCGCATCGCGGGGAATGGCGGCAACTGGTTTGAGCTCGCTGTCGTGGGTGATGGTTCTGCAGGGGTTTCAAACCTCACTAACTGGAGCATTGAGGTCGGACAGATCCAAGGATCCGGCCAATTTGAGGCCTCTAGCACCATCGTGCTTTCTGACGCAGCCACCTGGTCTTCCGTGACTCATGGCACCCTCCTCACCTTCATCGACCGAGACAGCGCAAACGGCGGACTTGATACCGAAGTGAACCGCATCAACCTGCTCTCCACCGATGGTTATGCTTGGACTAATATCCACCTCAACACCGGCAGCATCGTCACCGGAACCGGCCTCGCTAACCTCGCGATTAACTCCAGCAACACCGCCTTCGTCATTCGAGATGCCGCGGGCACCATCATCTTCGGGCCTGCCGGGGAAGGGATTGCCCCGCTAGATGGCGTGGGTGGGAGTGAGATCTTCGAGCTTGAGAGCTCCCCCTCGCCACTCGTCGCCTCTATCGATGCCGCTTCCGCGACCTCTCTCGGTTATGATGATGGCTCATCCGGCTCCACCTTCGGCTCACCGAACCTCTTTGCCCCCATCGGCTCCACCATCGACCAAGCTCAAGATTTCTCACCGTTTGTGATCTCATTGCTCGATGCCTACTTCGCAGGCTTCGGCATTCCAGATGCTGACCTCGCAGCCGATGACGATGGTGATGGCTTCTCGAACCTTGATGAATACCTCCTCGCAGGAGACCCCACCAACCCTGGCATCATTCCTCAAACCACGGTCAACGCTACGACTGGACTCATTTCCCTCACCGTGCGGACCAATGATCCAAACTTCGTTCTCACTCCAGAGCGCAGCACCAACTTAATCGATTGGTTTACGGATCAACTCACCATCACCGATGAAGCATCCCCTCTCGGCAATGAATTTAGGACCCGTAACTTCACCTTCCAAGGCACGGCTCCCCGTATGTTCTTCCGGGTGAACACGAATCCCTAAAAAGGGCGGGAAGACCGGAGAACGGGAGACACGTTTGAATCAGTGTCCCCTTCTCTCTTTCTCGGCAAGAATCCAGCCTCGGTCTGCTTTGGAAATCAACTTGATACTGGTCTTGATGACATTGCCATCAGGCTCGGTGAGCCAAGTCTCCCCACTCCGTTCATCGTAGCGGGTGAGTTTAGCAAAGATGCTTTGCTTCGTCTTCAGGCCCGTCCATTGGCGATACCCCTTCTTGGCTAATCTACGTTCATAGACCCCGCGATTATGATCAATCGTAAGGGAGGCATTTTTGAGCTTACCCCAGATCTCTTTCCCTTCCCCACGGCGGTATCCTCGTTCACTCGAATACACGCCACCATCAGGCTGAAGCATGACCAAAGTAGGGAACCCTAAGACGTGATACTGTTTCTTTAATTTTTCGGCATGCTTCCGCCTGACCACCTCTTCACCCTGCCTCCTTACTTTATTGTCACTGCCCCCCGAGACATCGATTTTTAGGCGGATCACATTCTCCTTCGCCCACGTCCCGAACTCATGAGTAAAGAGCAGTTCCCGGCTTAAGGTCTTACACATTGGGCTCCCTGGTGACCCGGTCCGCGTGAACCACATTAAAATCGGCTTCCCGGTCCTCATCGACTCACGCCGTGCTTCATAGTAACTGGCAAGCCAGGAGGACTTCTTTTTTGGTTTATCGAGAAATGCCTTATCAAAGGGAATATCCGCATTTGGATCCACGTCGTTTGACCAAACAATCTTGTTGTCTGAAGGCAGGACCATGCCACCGGCTACCACGCCCTCGCCCACCCGGGTGGGTAAGAAACCAGCCTCCTCGGGGGCCTCTTCACTCACGGCCACATCTTCGCTCGGCTTCGCGATCTTAGCATAGGCGTTTCCGCCAATCCCGCCCAGTCCCGTTTCGCCAGCCTCTGGAGTAAACTTACTTTTCTTCACGACCTTAGGCCGGACCGTAGGGACCTTCAAAAGCTCTGCACACGAGGACACAAGGACCACGACGCAGCTGAGAATAACGAGAGTGCCTTTCACCGGCCCAAGGTAACACCGTAACGAGAGAGGGCAAAGCGAGCAATTCCACTCATCCCCCCCCACAACCTAATTCAGGACCCTGAAGAAATAATCCCAGCTCGAAAAAAGACTCTCCCGTTAGAAAGCGAACTCGAGCTTTCTCCAAAAAGGGTCAGGTCATCAAACCTAGACCCATGATTCGCAGCAGCCGCGC
>JALZWJ010000365.1 GCA_023300065.1 Akkermansiaceae bacterium | reverse complement strand
TCGACGAGGAAGCGCGCGGCGGGTGAGTAGTCATCGCGCAGAGCTCCCGAGAGTCCGCAGAAAAAGCTACGGTAGATGGAGTGGGTGTCGTCTGGCGAGCAAGAGCGACAGGGGCTGCTTAGGAATCCGAACATGTGGGGAGGTTGAAAAAGATGTGGTTGGTAAAATTGGTCGAGATCGGGTGCGGTGGGTGGGGCTAACTCTTATTCGACTCTGGTGAGTTGAGATTTTTTGTTAAGAATAATAGAGAGGCGATTGCCGTTGCCATCGATTTTAAGTTTTCCTTTGATGCGTCGAGTTTGATTGACGAGGGATTTTAGGAACGCCCTGTTGATGGAATTCTCAGCTTTCGAGCGTTGAATCCCGATTGCGAATTCTAGTTTTTGGTCTTTGGTTTTGAAGTGAAGGTAGTGGGTCTTTTTTGAATTCGAGGTTCCGTGTCGGAGGATCTTTCCTTCGATGGTGACTATTTTTCCGGACATTTCTCGGAGCTGGGTTTCGTCCGCTACGGTGTAGATGTTCTTGGGGTGGAAGTCGGGTTTGATGTCGGCCTGATTCTCGATTTCGAGGTTGGTTAACGATTCGAGGAAACCTTGGATGATGCCAGTGTTGCCGATGGCGCTGCGAGCGGTGCTATCTGAGTCAGGGGGGAGAGTGACGCGGAGAGTTGAATTTGCAAAAATGAGTTGGCCTTTAGAATTGAGGTCGGTGATTTTACCGGAGATTTGAACCCATTTCCCTAGATTGTTCTTTAGAGATGATGGGTCGTCAGCTTTAATTTTGGCGTATCCGACATCGAGCCTTGGCCTATCAGGTCTTACTTGGCTGGAGGAGCGATTGATAAGATTGGTTAGGTGGGACTGTGCGGTTTTTTTTGGTGAAGAAGACGTGGCGGAAATTTGCGGAGCAGATTCGCCTCGCTGAGTGAGGGTCCATATTGCGGCACCGATTCCGAGGAGGAGCGTTCCCACGAGGAGGAGCGCTTTGAGAGGGAAGGGTGATTTAGCAGTTGAAGGGAGGGCGACGATATTTGAACACGGTTGGCTAATCGTGCTGAGCTGGGTGGGAGGGGCGAGGTCTGAGGTGAGCAGGCTGGCGGGTGTGTGTTGGGTGAAGCTCCGAAGCCGAGTGAGGAGGTCGGCGAGTTTTTGGTAGGAGGCGGAGAGGGTAGCGGGGTGGATGTCCTGAGCGAATGCGTGAAACCAGGCGTGGTAGTCGACCGAGAAGGTGTCGATAAGGTCGGCGGGATCATCACCAGAGGTGACGACGGATGCAGGGGTGAAGGAGAGGGTGCTGGCGACGGGGCCAAGGGCCTCGATGAGGTGAGATCCTTGGTCTTTGATCCGGTCGTACTCTTCCTGACTTAGGAGTGGGCCTTGCTTAATCCGGTCGGAGAGGACGATCCCTTCCTCCCATCGGATGACCACCCAAGGAGCGGAGTCTACCGGGTCAAGCCCACCATCTAAGATGGAGCGGAGGTTTTGGTGCTTTAAGGCCTGAAGCTCTTGGAGAGCATTTGTAAAGCGCCCCTCCTTGAGGCGAGCTAGGATGTCATCCTCATATCTGAGCCGGACAAGCGCGAGCGTGGTGCCATCGGGAGTCTGCACTCGGTAGAGGACGAGATTTTCATTTTGGAAAACAAGGTCCTCGATATTGTAGTTGGTTCGCATCGATAGTATTTAGCTACTCTGAGCGAGTTGGCGGATGAAGCCAATCGAGAAATGAACTCAATAAATCGAAGCGACTGAGGCTGGGATTTCTCAGCTTGATATTACGCTACCATGTGAAAATGACAGGAGCGGCGATAATGGTAGGATTACCGCGGCCATTATGTTCACTGATCTCGATCGCGGAGACGAATCCGTTTTCAAATTCCACCACGGTTTTGGATTTTTCCTCGTTGGTGGTATGAGAGAGGCGGCGGTAAGTGGCACCGGTGTATGGGTCGCGGACGAGGGTGTAGTGATTAATGTTTTCGTAATCGATGAACTCCCAGACCTGGGTCTGGCCATTTGCGTTACGACGCAGCGTAGTCTTGGTTGGCTTGCCTAAGATCTGGCTGGATTCTTCAGTGGTCATGCCGAGGGCGACTTCTTTCTTCTCGATGAGCTCTCTCACAAGAAGTTGGCGGGTGTGGACCTGTTTCAATTTTTCAATAAATTTAGGGTCTTTTGAAGAAAATGCGGCAGGTGTGACCCAGCCGGAAACGCCGATGCCGTTTTCTTTCTTACCGCGGACAAAGTAGGCCTTGTCAGTAAATGAGACGAGGTCGACATCCTGACCAACTTTCAGTGCGCCACGTTTACGGCCGCCTTTTTTTGAGGAGTAAACCCAGCCGGATTCTTTAACATTGAGGGTGATGCCATCCGGCGCAAATTCCTCGGTATAAACGACGTCCTTTTCCGGCTTATCGGGCATTGCGATGAGAGGGAGGGTAAACAGAAAAAACAACAGTGCTTTCATAGTATTTACAAAGTAAGTCATTTAGACCCATTTGTCGATAAATCTATAGGGAATAGCACAAGGTTTTCTATTCATCCTTTTGTCCATCGCGTTCCTAAGTCAGCTTTTCGGCATGAACGGACTGCTTTCCCAGAAACTCTTCGCCAAGGCCAAAACGATGATTCCCGGTGGAGTCAATTCTCCGGTCAGGGCATTTCGTAATGTCGACGGAGACCCGTTTTTTGTCCGGCGTGCCAAGGGGGCCCGTATCGAGGATGTGGACGGGAAGCACTACATCGACTTCATTGGTTCCTGGGGGCCTAATATCCTCGGCCACGCCCCGATTCCGATCACGAGCGCCATTCATGAGGCTTCCAAAGATGGTATTTCGTACGGCATTCCGAATACTTACGAAATCGAGATGGCCCAAGTCATCACGAAGTGGGTGCCATCGGTTGAGAAGGTCCGTATGACGAATTCTGGCACGGAGGCCACAATGTCCGCGATCCGGCTTGCGCGGGGTTTCACGGGACGTGATAAGATTGTGAAATTCGAGGGGTGCTACCATGGCCACTCTGATTCCCTCCTCGTAGCGGCCGGTTCTGGGGCGTTGACTTTTGGTGAGCCGGATTCCGCAGGGGTCCCGCAGTCGTTCGCGAATGAGACGATCACTCTTCCTTATAATGACTTCGAGAGACTGGAGGAGATCTTTGCCCAATACGGCGAGCAGATCGCGGCAGTCATCGTAGAGTCTTATCCTGCTAATGCGGGCCTCGTTTTCCCGCGCGAGGGCTACCTCACTAAAATGCGTGAGCTGACCCGGGCTCATGGTGCACTCGTTATTTTTGATGAAGTCATGACTGGCTTCCGCCTCGCTCGCGGTGGCGTGCAGGAGCTGGAGAACTTCGACCCAGATCTCACTGCAATGGGGAAGGTGATCGGCGGCGGATTACCGGTCGGTGCCTTTGGTGGCCGTGCTGAGATTATGGATATGCTCGCGCCGGATGGCCCCGTTTACCAAGCGGGAACCCTCAGTGGCAACCCGCTTGCGATGGTTGCCGGGCTGACCCAGCTCCGCGAGCTCGATAAGCGCGGCTCGTATGAATACCTGAATGAGGTGGGCACCCAAATGGCCGATGGCCTCCGCGGGATCCTCTCTGAAAAAGGAATTCCTCATCGCGTGAACCAAGTTGGCTCCATGTTCTGCCTCTACTTTCTGGATGAGGAGATCGTCAACGTCGACACGGTGCAGAAGCAGGACTTTGAGGTCTTTAAGAAGCTCTTCTGGGGTTGTCTTGATGCCGGCGTCTACCTCGCTCCTAGCCCCTACGAAACAGGTTTTATCTCCATGGCCCACACCAAGGCCGACATCGATGATGCGCTTGGAGTGATTCAGAAAGTGGTGGAGAAGTGGTAGTGAGAGTGTGAGCCCCGCATGGTCTTGCTACTTGACGCCTTGGGGCTCATGGCTCAGAAAACCAAGCATCTCACTCAGGTGATAGACCCCCAACTAGAATGAAATTATTCAAAATCCGTCCGCTCCTTCCCTCCGTCCTTTTAGTCTGTGCAGCGAGTCTCTTTTGTAGCTCTTGCTCGCCGCTTTCCCCAGTGGACGGGGCTGGTACCAGCTCGTTGAGTTCTGCGCGAAAAGCGTATGAAGATTATAATCTCCCCGCCACGCTCCCTAGCAATCGCGCGAACGTCTACGTGAAGGTCTCGCTCGCGAACCGCATGGCCTACGTGATGGAGGGTAACAAGCCACTCCTCGTGATGCCGGTGACTGTTGGTAAAAGTTCAAGTCCTACTCCTACCGGGAGTTTCAGAATCAACACCAAGACTCATAAATACCGCGCCAATACTCACGGCTATGCCATCAAGGGAGATGCCATTCATGGCGTGAAATTGAAGAATAAGCCGGCGGGCTGGGCCTTTAAAGGAACCCCGATGCCTTACTGGTGTTCGTTCAAGTCTGGTTACGGATTCCATACCGGTTGGATGAAGCCGTTCCCTGCATCTGGCGGTTGCCTCCGGATGCACAAGAACGTCGCGCCTAAGTTCTTCCGCCTCGTCAGTGAGGGGACCAAGCTTTCCATTGCATCAAGCCAACCTGAAGACGCCACGATCGGCCGCAACGTTCCTCGCCCTCCAGATGCCACGCCTTTCCCCGGCAACCCGGATGATATGATGGCGCTTACGGATGACTTCTTCACGGATCACCAGACGCCAACTTACGTAAACTAAGTTCAACCACTCAAGCCGTGTCCGCCAACTTGCGAAAGCAAGGTCTTGGCGGGCACTTTTTTTGCCCAGTCATCGATGTTCGGCGTTATTTTTTGATCAACTTCAGCATTTCTGTGGCGAAACGTTCACCGAGAATCCATTGGCTCTTGGCATCGAAATGGGTGCCGGGATCCCAAGTGGTGAGGTTCTTCGCGGAGGCGAAGCCACAGGCAAGATCAGCTTGGCTCGCCTTAAGGATGGCGGCGCGGACCTTATCGCGTTTCTCATTGTCGTAGACTTCTCCGAGTACGATGGGGAGTTTCGCTTCGCCCGTATCTTCACGGAGGCGGGCGATCAGCTCGGTGAGCCTTGCTTGATGCTTCTCGGTTTTGGTCTTCGAGTCCGACTCGCCTTGATGCCAAATTAATCCCCGAAGCGTGGCGCTGTGCCCGTCTTTTTCGAGAGCCGCTTTGGCGAGCTTGATCGTCTCGATGAAGTCGCGATAAACCGGCCCTTGGGTGTCGGGTTTCCCCTTAAGGCCGGGCTTCCAATCGGCCCGCAGATTTGTCCCGCCCTTTGACCCTTTGATCAAGGCGAAATGCTGTTTTGGCTGCGCTTTTGATAAGGCGGAAACGAAGCCAAGCTCGGGTCCGAAAGTGGGCGAAGGAAGCTGGCCTTTGTATTTCGGGCGGATGCTGTAACCGGGCCCAAGCGGCTGCCAGCCCTCGGTGGAATGCGGCGGGTTACGATAGTAAATGATGGCGTGATCAGAGGGGCGGGCCTGCGCTTTCGTAAGATCGGTATTGTCTCCGCGGCCATCCATGTTTGATTGACCAGCGAGGAGATAGAGCGCGAATTCTTCTCCCACCGCGGGGAGAGTGAATAATAGAAAGAAGAAGATTTTAATCATATTAGTGAGTTGGGAAAAATTGAGCGGCTGAGAGGTCTATCTCGCCCTCGCTAGGTGGGATTTCGAGATAGCCGGTCCCTGAGAGGGGGGTGACAAAGTCTCCGGAATTTTGCGGAGAAAGTGAAATCGCTTTTCCCTCGTTGTTCATTCTTGCCGGTAAAAATTGTGTGAGGAATGGGTGCGGCTTAACCGCTTCTGCGAGCGGTAGAGTCATCACGGCTCGCGGAGAGGTGGACATCATCTTTTGTAGGAGCGGGACGACGTAGCGATGAAAGGTCGTAAGAGTAGAGTTCGGATTTCCGGGTAGCGCGATGATGCCCTGCCAGACTCCGAGCGGCTTGCCGGGGCGCTGTGCCACGCCGTGGAAGATGGGCTCGCCGCGCAGTGACTCTAGTGCGGGTCGTACATAATCCTTTTTTCCTTTCGAGATTCCACCCGAGAGGATGATGAGGTCTGCCCCTTTTAGCGCTGCCGCGATTCCGGCGGTGGTAGCTTCTAAATCATCAGCCAAGTGCTCCCAGCTCACGTCGGTCGGTCCCCATTGCTGCACCGCGCTGAGCAAGGTCTGCCCGTTTGATTGGCGGAGTTGATGGGGGAGGGGAGTCTCGTCAATGGGGATCAGTTCGTCTCCCGTCGTAAGGATTTTGATACGGGGGAGGCGGGAGACTTTGACCACCACCGCACCGATCGAGGCCATCATGCCGAGATGCGCGGGGCCGATCTTGGTGCCAGACTTAATAAGGAGAGCGCCCGCGGGTGAGTCGGATCCCTCACGGTGAATGAACTTCCCAGGCACGGGCTCGCATTGGATTTCTCCCGTGGTCTCAGTCAGAGTGACCTCCTCATAAGGCACCACAGTGTCGCAATCAGTGGGCATGATAGAACCCGTCATGATCTGCCAGCAATGCCCCGCCTCGAGGGGCGGCGGCGGTGGATTCCCGGCCGCATGGATTCCTTGGAGAATCAGCGGCTTACCCGCGAAGTCTGCTGAGCGAAAAGCTACCCCATCCATCGTCACGCGATCGAAGGGAGGAAAGGAACGATCCGCAAAGAGATCTTCTCTCAGAATGCGGCCAAGTGCGTTTTCCAACCGCACCGATTCTTCATCCAGCACTACCGCTCCGGCCAAGATGAGGTCTTCCGCTTCTTGCGGCGTGATCAAGTTCATTGTCGGACCATGCCGCGCTTTGCCTCATTTCTCAACTGTCACGGGCTAAAAAATGAGCTAGGGTCACTCCGTGCGTTTCCTCTTTTTTCTAGCTCTCATCCCATTTCTGCCGGCCAAAACGATCCGCGTGGCTACTTATAATGCGTCCTTGGCTCAAGAGACTGAGGGCAGCCTCGCCGCGTCGCTTCGTCCTGGGACCTTCGCCCCCGCATTAAAAATCGCCGAGGTAGTCCAGATCCTACAGCCAGATGTGCTGCTCCTGAATGAGTTCGACTACGACGCAAATGGCACTGCCGCCACGCGCATGAATGATAAATTCTTCAACGTCAGCCAGAATGGCCGCACCCCTCAGAACTTCCCCTTCCGCTACGTCGCCATTTCTAATACCGGCATCCACTCCGGCTTCGACCTCGATAATAATGGCGTGATCGATGCCTCACCGGGCGATATTCCATACGGTGGCGATGCCCTCGGCTTCGGCGAGTTCCCCGGAAAGTTTGCCATGGCCATTTTTTCAAAATTCCCGCTCGATACTGAGGCCATCCGGACCTTTGAGAAGGTCCTTTGGAAAGACCTGCCCGGCAACCTCATCCCCCCAGATTTCTACTCAGCAGAGGAGCTAGAGATCTTCCGCCTTTCTTCAAAAAGTCACTGGGATATCCCCATCCAGCTACTCGGCACCACCTTCCACTTCCTCGTCAGCCATCCCACTCCGCCCGTCTTCGATGGCGCAGAGGACCGGAATGGTCGCCGCAATCATGATGAGATTCGGCTCTGGGCAGACTACCTCACCCCTGGAGCTGACGCTTACCTTGGCGGGGGACTTGGCTCAGGAAATCGCTTCATCATCGCGGGTGACCAAAATGCCGATCCCACTCGCGGTGATAGTGTGAATGCCGCCATCAATCAGCTCCTCGATCACCCCCGCGTCAATGCCACATTCACTCCCCAGCGCACTGGCGCTACCACGGAACGCAACAAGTTCGACACCTCCACCTTCGGCCTACGAGTCGATTACGTCCTGCCTTCACAGGAGGGGTTCGAGGTCCAAAATGGAGCGGTCTTTTGGCCGACCGATGACCAAGATGGAGCTGACCTCGTCACCAGTTCAGATCACCGCCCAGTCTATTTGGACCTTCAGCTCATTCCCCTCATCGATGAGGCCGTTTCCGATATTCAAATCACTCACCAAGTGAGTGACTTCACGCTGAGTTGGTCCGTGCAGGAGGAGGTCTCCTACCGTCTCGAACAGAGTCTTAATCTTGAAGCCGGAACGTGGACCTCGCTCGGAGAGATCGAGATCATGATTGAGAGCGGAACTGCCACAGCCGTTTTACCTTCACCCTCCGCGACACAATTCTTCCGTATCATTGCCTTTTACGAGTAGCTCCCGATTCCTTCATTTCCATGGTTCTCAAAGCCCACCACTCCAGCTAGAGTCTCGCGCGTGAGACTCCTCCTCCCCCTCTCCCTTCTTGCCTGCGTCATCGTGGCCGCTTGCTCTTCTTCCATTCTTTGGGAGGGGCGTAACCCCGTCGTCAGCACTCTCCCAGTTTCTTCAAATCCCACCCTCGCCAAGGCGGGGCTCATCCGGATTTCTGAGGTCGATCCCTCCATCTCCATCGACCTTCGCTACACCCGTGGCTCCGCCATCGCTAAGAAGGCGCTCTACGGACCAGACATGCCCGCGCTCCTTCGTCCAGAAACCGCCGCCCGCCTCCGTAAGGCAAATGAATTGGTGAAATTCCACGGCTACCGCATCCAAGTCTGGGATGCCTACCGCCCGCCCAGTGCTCAACTCGTCTTATGGGATGCCTCCGGTCATGATGTCCGCTTCGTCGCAGATCCCTTCAGTAAACCTTCCCAACATTCTTGCGGCACCGCAGTGGATGTCACCCTCGTCACTAAGTCCGGTAAGCCTGTCGAGATGCCAACCGGATTCGATAGCTTCACGCCGGAGGCTGCCGCCGCTTACCAGCACCCGAACCCCGAGGTCCTGAAGCGAAAGCACATCCTCCAAAACGCCATGACCCAGGCCGGCTTCTTCCCGCTTCCGAACGAGTGGTGGCACTTCACCGATCGCCGTTTTAAAGTCTACCCCGAGACCGTTCCTCTCTCCGCGATCAAGTCCGCCTTCTAAAGCTCATGAAATTCCTCCTCCCCCTCCTTCTCACCTGCGCCACTCTCAGCGCACAAATCAAGCCACTTGTCGGCACCTACCTCGGCGATAACCAACGTAACTACTACGGAAATCAGGCCCCGTCCAAACTCCGCATCAAGTGGAAGACCGCCCTCGGTAGCGGTAAAACGACCTTCGGCACCGGCGATACCCGCACCTGGAAAGGCGCAGGCTGGACCGGCCAACCGCTCGTCATCGATGAGGGCGGTGAGCTCTACCTCATCCAAGGAACGCTCAGCCACCACGTCAAAAAAATCCGCGCGCGCGATGGCAAAGTCATCTGGTCCACCAGCGTCGGTGATGTCATCAAAGGCACCCCCACCTTCGCCGATGTCGGTGGCCCTACCGAGTCACGTTACACCCTCATCGTCGGGAGCCGCAGTGGCTACGGCCAGCATTGGCGCACCGGCACGGCACACAGCCTGCACGGGATTTCCTACACCACCGGAAAGAAACTTTGGCGCCATAACTCCCGCGCCACCTCCTCTAACAGCCGCGACTGCGATGCCTCCGCCGTGGTCATCGGCAGCAAGGCCGCCATCCCGCTGGAGAACGGCTACTTCACCATCTTCTCGCCAGATGTCCGCAAGGCCAGCGTGGTCGATGGCTTCCCAGCCCCCAAGATTAACAAGCAATTCCTCCTCTACCGCGAATCAGACCGCCCTCTTTATGGGAGTGAACTCTGCTGCGAGTCATCCCCCACCATGATCGGCAGCACCGCTTACGTCGCCGCCGGCGTAGGCCGGGTCTATGGTTGTGGCCTCGGTTTCTTTGGCGGAGCGAAGCAGAAACTCGACATCGGTGGCGACCTCAACGGCTCCATGCCCCTCACCAATGACAAGCACCTCCTCCTCGGGGTCGAAAAACAATTCATCTCCGGCCAAGGCGGCGTCGTAAAGTTCGCAACCAGCGGAAAAGTAAAATGGTTCCACCCACTCCCCGACCGGAAATGGTATACATGGGAGGGCGGCCTCGTCGGCAGCCCCGCCGTCAATCACCGGTATGACTCCACCGTCTCAAAAGACCTCGCCTGCTTCGTCGGGATCGATGGAAACCTCACCCTAGTGAACCACAAAAAGCTCCAACCCGGAGTCACAAACTGGGGCCCGCGCCGTAAGGTTCAATATCCAGCCCCCCTCGTACTTGATACCGTGAAGCTCCCGGAAGGCACCATCTCCACCCCACTCTTCGTCGGGGATAAAATCATCATCGGCTACGACAATGGCATGGACCTCTACCAAGTCACCCCCGCCGGAAAAATGGTCCTCCTAGATCGCCTCAGCGGCCCCATGTTCGATGCCACCCCCGTCGTCTGGAACGGCCGCGTCTACGCGGGCTCGAAAGATGGCTCCCTCTACTGCCTCGGGGACTAAGTTTCGGAGGCATCTGCTGTCGTAACGCTACGAGAGGATCTGATCGTATTCAGCATGGCTGCCGATGAAAAACCAAACCACCGTGTCACCATCCATGACTCCCAATGTCCGGTAGCTCCCTGTGATCCGTGCTGACCAAAACCTGCCGACTTTTTTGAATCTCACAGAAGAATGAAACGGGTCATCTAGCCAGATGGAATACTGCTTGTCAGCGGCGGTCTGGACTTTCGCTGGCAGACGGGAATATCCCTGCCAGAAGCTGCTCGTGGCCTTACTCTTCACGATCAGGAAAGTTCTTCGTCTTGCCAGCCCGATGTTCCCTGAGAGCTTCTTCCGCAATCGCGTCCAAGCGGCCATCTTTCACATCGTTCTCGATCTGGGTATCCCAATCACCGTTCAGACGTTGGTCTAACCAAGCGCCAAGCTCGTAGACCTCACCACGAGGAAGCTTATCGATGGCTTTTTCGATTTCTTGCAAAGTGCTCATGACATCAAATTACCTTGTTTGTAGTGTGAGATCAAGCGGATGATTTACACGGCTCTGCGTCACTCTCCGACCTCTGCGGTTTTTACCGGTGAGGCCCCTTAACCGAGCACCATTCGGGCTAATGCTCGGAAGTGCCGGATGACTCGGCTTCGATTGGATAAAGACTCCCGTTGAATCACAGGAAGGTTCTGACTAAGGTGGCAGAGACATCTTATGCTAGAGATTGATTACACGAAGGATTCTGGGCCATCGACTCGGGGTGAGAAGATCACCTACTATGTCTTTTTACTTTTGATGTTGGTGGGTTTCTCGCTCGATCTTTTGACAAACTTCGAGCCGAAGAAGATGGCTGCGGTGGTCTTCATCGTGGCTTGGCTCCCTCTGACGTTTCTCCATGAATTCGGGCATGCGTTTGTCTCGAAACTGGTCGGTTGGGAGGTGAAAGAATTCGTGGTGGGGTATGGAAAAGTCATCAAAGAATTTCAATACAAGGAGACCAAAGTTGAGTTCAGAATGATGCCGATTGGAGGGTATATTTTACCTCACTGTGAAGACGCGGATTGGAGCCGTTTCAAGAGCGCTTCCGTCTACTTTGCGGGGCCGGGAATTGAGCTGCTAGTCTTCTTTGGCATCTACGGCTTTATCGGTTTCGAGAAATTTCTAAACCCTAGTTTGGTCTCCCTCGATCTCGTCTCACAGGGAGTCGCACTGAGCGCCTTGACGAGCGCGGTCATTAACCTGATTCCCAGCAGCGCGATCACTAAGAAGGGGGAGTCGGCAAATGATGGGCTGGGTATTCTCTTATCGCTCTTTGGAAAGAGAGGGTGAATCCATCGGTGATGAGTGTGGTAAACGACACAGTTTTCTTGGCTCTGTAGGTGTTTTTCATGGTGAATGCGCGGAGTCGGTTCTCTGCAAGATCGCGCTGGATTCAGATTTCACAATTTTCAAGGGGTTTTTAGGCTTTTTGGATTGCCACATTTTTGTGTCATAATAACCTGCGGGGTGGTTATCCCCATTTCAACTCCAAGCTCGGCTTTTGTTCGGGCCCATCCGCAAAAATTCCGCCCCGAAGCACGCCCTTTGGTCGTCTTCCAGCTTAAATTAGGAGAGGAGTATCGAGAGGTTATAGCGACGGATGAATCCTTCCGGCAATTCTTAACCAACTATGAAGTCGCTACGGGTTGCCGTATCCTCTCTCGTCGGAGGACGCAGGACCGTTCCCACCTCATTGTGGAGGTCCCACAAGTGGTCAGAATGACCGCCGCAGGAGAGCCGATCGATAAAGCGAACTTACAAACTTGGTTAGAAGAACAGTTGTCAGAGTTCCGCGAAACATCTGCGCAGCGAGAGCTCAGCGAATGGCATGGATGGCGGAAGAGCCTCCCGCGACGAGTTCGTGTGCCCATCGCCGGGATCGAGTAGGTGAGGGCAGATGTGGTCCCGTAGACTACATTTTAATAAACGTGGAATGGGTTTCGTCGCTCAGTTGACGAAAGGAGTCTTTGTGGGCACCCTTCGCCCTTCAGAGGAGATCGGGCTCTGTTCCAATGAGTTTTGTTTCAAGAAGTGTGAATGAGAGGGCGGTGGGAAACGTCTATGAGATGACGCATTATTCTTCAAATTCGGCCCCGATTCCTCTTAATTTGTCATTTCATGAAACCCTTCCTCGGTATTTGCCTCTTTCTGGTTCTCCTTATCGTCAGCACTTTTTGGGTGCATCCACGTTACCAAGCCACCATCGAGCGCGATTTAAAAATGAAGGTCGCTGCGGTTCTCTCGCAGCATGGCCTAGATTCCTCTGGCATCGTGATTAAGAATCACCACCTCACTCACCTTGGGAAATTACCCGCTGGGGTCGCTGAGAGAAAAGCCCTCCAAGATGATCTTGATGGTATCATTGGCCTCTACGCTGACATTGATCTCAGTGGCCCGGCCCCTCTTCCTCCCTCTCCCCCTAGCTTCCGCCTTGCAGAGCAGGCTGATCAATCGGTGATTCTCTCTGGGACTGTCCGTGATGAAGCCGAGAGAAGCTACCTTGTAAACCTCGCTTCCACTCCCGTGAAATCTGGTGGATCCCCGCGCTCCGTGATTGATCAACTCAAACTCAGTGATGAGGTGGCTGCGATCCAACCCACCGATAAACTCTCCTCCCTTGCCCCTCAAATTCTCACCAACGCCACTGAGGGCTGCCTCAGTTGGACTCCTTCTGACGCCACGATGGGTGGTCTCCTCGAAAATATGAAACAAGAAGCGGCCCTCCTGAACCTCGCCAGTGCCACTTTGCCGGCGGAAGTGGCCCCTGTGACGAACTTTAAAATCCAACCTTATCAGAATCTCGAATTCGGAATCGTTAGGGGTAGCGAGGAAATCGTCGTCACGGGTCTGCTCCCAGATGTTACGACGCAGACCCGCCTCTTAAACCTCGTGAAAAGTGAGGCAAAGGGTGCCCGCGTCGTGGATGACACCTCCATCGCACTCCGACCTCGGGCGGGATGGTGGATGGAAAGCGTGGAGGGCACCATCCCCTCATTCCTCGCTGCCACCGATGGACCGGCCAAGCTCCACTACTCCCATGATCGTTTCGCCGCTGAGGCTACTTTTCGAGATGAGAAAGGCCATGAGTCTATGCGGGAAATTGTTCACCAAATCCCTGCTTCAGTTGAGCGTGTCGCTTCTTTTTCCTTGGGGGCGCAGCCAGCGCCCTTGTTGGTCAAGCCCTCGCCTGACGCACCGATCATGTCTGCCATGAGCGAGGATGAATCCGCCCTAGCCGCCGCGATGATTAAGCGGCTCAAGCCCCTCGCAATCTATTTCAATACCTCCTCCTCGAGAATCAAATCAAGTCAGAACAAGCAGATCAATGCCGCCGCCGCCATCATCCTCGGGGCAAAAACCGTCACACAAACTCTCACCGTAGGAGGCTACGCTGACCTCCGTGGTAATGCCGCCTCGAACCGCGCACTCTCACTAAAGCGTGCCAATGCCGTCCGCTCCGGTTTGATTAAAAAAGGAGTCCCGGCAGAGCGCCTCATTGTCGCCCACTTTGGCGAGGATACCTCACAGACTTCTCGGAAAAACCTTTGGAAAAGTCGTCGAGTTGAGATCTCAATCACAGAGAAATCAGAAGAAGTGCCCACCCCTTCAGAATAACCAACAATAACCATGAGCATCTTAGTCACAAAGAAACTTTTCTACACACACGCATGGGAGGCCTACCTCGTCGGCGGGCTCCTGATTTTTCTTCTCGGCCTTTTCATCGGGCGTAGCCTCTGGCGTCATTGCCGGGCCTATGCGGACCGCGTCGAGGCCATGAATGATGACCTCCGCAAGCGCAAGGGGGTCTTCGCCGATAAAAACCGTCAACTCGCGGAGCTCGTGGATAAGCTTCCTAAAGTCCCTAAGAGCCCTAAGGCTTAATCAACCTCACCCTTTTAAAGAATGACTCCTTTTGCCTTCATCGAACATTTAGAGAAGATTCCCTATCTCTTTTCTCTCTTCCTCCCTGTCGCCTTGTTCTTCTTCGCGGGCCTCGGCCTGGCCTGGTTGTTTTGGTATAGACACGCCCGCCGTCTCGGTGCTGCCTTACTTGAGCATGATAAACTCAGTGCTGATTTTACGGATGTTTGCGAGAGTGACTATGATCTCAGCGCTCGTTTTAAAGAGCTTTTTGGAAAGCATAAAAAGCAATGGAACCAGAAACTGAGCGAGAGTAAAAACGAGATCGTGAAGCTTAATAAAGACCTTTCTAGCGGAGGTGGCAGCCAGCTCAAAGGTAAATTCACCAGCCTTCAAGCCACTCTTGGAAAGCGGGACCAAGAGCTCTCCGCGCTGAAAGTTGACTTTGCAAATCTCGAAAAATCCTCCGCAACCAAACAGACCCAGAGTGGCCAGAATGAAGGAACAAATCCGGCCGAGCTCACCCGCCTCCGTGATGAACTTAGCGCGCTCAAGGTGAGCCAAAAGGGGACGAAAGATCAGTTGGCCCGCGCCACTGCGGACCTCGCTAAAGAGCGGAGTAAAAAACCTACCCCCAGCGGTTCCGCTAGCTTCTTTGTCAACACCGAGGCGGTCGAAGATCAGGCGTTGGGCTACCTCTATCCGAGCAAGCCTGACCAGGTCGATGACCTCACTAAGATTAAAGGAATCAGCTACGCACTGGAGCCTCGGATCAATGACTTTGGCATTTATCAATACAAGCAGATTGCTCTCTGGTCACAGGCGAATCGCGATGCTTTTTCCGCGCGGATTAACACCAAGGGATGTGCTAAGGACGAGCAATGGGTGAACCAGGCGGTGGATCTGCATCGCCAGCACCATCGCGAGAACCTCACGCCACTCGTCAACATTTACCAAAATCCAGAAATGGAATCATCGGATGTCTCGGCGGCTGCTCCTGTCGTGAAATCAGAGCCGCATCCCCCTCGTCCTGTCGCGCGGACTTCCGGACTTCCTCGCGAGTTTGATGGCCAGCCCATCAGGGTAGATCATAAGCTAGGCGTTCTCTTTACCGAGAAGCCGACTAAGATTGATGACTTAAAGCGCATCAAAGGAGTGGCGGGTGTTTTGGAAGCCAGGCTTCATAAATTCGGGCTCTACCGCTTTAAGCAGATCGAGATCTGGACCGATGAGCAAGTTGCGGAATTCTCCGAGCAGCTCTCCTTCCCTGGTCGGATCGAGCGGGATGAATGGGTCAAGCAAGCGACCGCCTTTCACGCTGAGAAGTACGGCCAGTCCTAGACTTTTTTTAAAA
>JALZWJ010000364.1 GCA_023300065.1 Akkermansiaceae bacterium | reverse complement strand
GAAGTGGCGTCGGCATTGATCACCATTGTATTAGAGAGCCGGTCGGTCAGTTGGCGGGCCAAATCAGGGTCCCGCTCGAAGATCCTGACCCGGCAGTTCCAACTCTCCAACATCTGCGCGAGTGCAAACCCATATTCTCCACCGCCAAAAATCACAACGCGTGGGCCTTCTTTTAAGTGCGCCTCCTTCTGCAAGCGCTCCACGAGAGTCCGCAACTTCCGAGGTGCCCCGAAGACCGTCACAATATCTCCGCCCTCCAACACCGAGTCCGCATGCGCGACCTCGTGCGTCCCATCCCGGCTGATCAATCCTACCCGGGTGTTGAGGGGGAATTTAAGGCTCTTTAAGGGCTGCCCGACGGCATCACTCTTCGGGCTGACACGGACTTGCTGCAGCTCGATGCGGCCACGGGCAATCTCCTCCACCACGAGTGAGTCAGGATTACGGATAAATTTCGCCAGCTCAATCGCGGCCAGCCGCTCGGAGCTAAAAATATGATCGATCCCAAAGTGCCCACGATAATCAAAGAGCCACTCCTCCCGCTGCAGCCCAGGGTGCACGCGGCTGATCACGCGCTCTACTCCCATCGACTTCACCATGGAAGCACACATCAGGTTCACCGAGTTCTCACTCGTCAGAGAAAGGAAGAGCTCGCACTCGCTAATGTTTGCCTCAGCCAGCGTATTCACGCTGGAGCCATCCCCCATCACAACCTTGCCCTCGATCTCATTCTGTAACTCCGCAGCAGAAGCGGCGTCGCTTTCAATCACCGAGACGGTGTGCTCTTGGCGGGAGAGCTCGATCGCCAAGTGACGGCCGATCTCACCGGCTCCAACGATAATGATATTCATAGGAAAGTTATTCGGTGCGGAAGTCCTCGTAGGCCTCAATGATCCGTCCCACCACAGGGTGACGCACCACATCACTCGTGTCGAAATGATTAAACGCAACCCCATCCACTCCACCCAGTGCACGCTCTGCTTCGAGGAGTCCCGACATCCGATGTTCCTTCAGGTCGATCTGGGAAGCATCCCCCGTGATCACGCAGCGCGAGCCCTCACCGAGGCGGGTCAGCGCCATGAACATTTGCTCCCGCGTCGTATTCTGCGCCTCATCCAAAATCACAAAGGAGCGCGAAAGGGTGCGCCCCCGCATGTAAGCGAGTGGGGCGATCTCAATCGAGCCATCCTCCAGCCGCTTCGCCCCCTCCTCACAGCCTAACATATCGTCGATCGCATCATAAAGCGGCCGCAGATAAGGCGCGACCTTGTCCCGCATGTCACCGGGTAAAAAACCAAGCGCCTCCCCTGCTTCCACCGCAGGGCGGGTCAGCACCACGCGGCTGATTTCCTTTTTCTTGAGGAGGTCCAGAGCCATCGCGACTGCCAGATAAGTCTTCCCCGTGCCAGCAGGGCCGAGGCCAAAGACCACATCATTCGCAGCCATCGCGTTTAAATACTCAAGCTGATGAGGGCTCCGCGCCACTACCGCCTTGCGCCCACGCGCGCCCACCAACTGAACTTTGCCCAGGGCCGTGACTCCGGTGCCCCCGTTCATTGCCATCTCTACCGCCGTGCGGAATTCACGAGTCGTAATCTCCCCACCATTCCGGCGGGCTTCCTCCAAATCAGAAAAAACCTCCTGAACCAGCACACACCCCTTCTTCGGCCCCTTTGCAGTCAGCCATCCATCACGGGTCACAATCCGGACCTTCGCCTGCCTTTCTAGGTAGCGTAACTCCTTCTCCTCATGACCAAAAAGAGCCTGTAAAAACTGAGCACTTTCATACTCCAGCTTGATCTGCTGTTCATCCGACACAGGGGAGGGAATATCGTGACCACTTCAATGTGGCGAGGGGAAAGAATAAGCGTTTAAAATTAATCGAAAGTTCATCCTTGCCAAAGTGGCAGCTCCTTTCTAGCTTCCGCGCTCTTAACTCATTCCCTGATCTTATGTCTAAGCACAACTCTCTCAAACGCAAAGGTGGCGCAACTGGTAAACGCTCTGTAATGAAGCGCTTCGAACGCGTAAAGCTCATGAAAGAGCGTGGTGAATGGAAAGCTGGCCAAAGCGCCATCGGCCTTCCCAAGACCAAAGCCGAGGGCTAACCGCTCTTCCGGGATTCCCGGAAAAACAACTTTTACGGCGGGGCCATTTCCTTGGCTCCGTCTTTTTTTTGCCATGAACTCACCCGCGCCTGAAGGCGTCCGCCTCAATAAATTCCTAGCCTCCGCTGGCGTTGGCTCCCGCCGAGGATGTGACGCACTCGTCTTCGACGGCCACGTCATCATCAACGGCGAGGTCTGCCTCAACCCTGGTTACCGAGTTCAGCCGGAAGACTTCATCAAAGCAAACGGCAAACGCATCGAGCCGATGGAGATCCAATCCATCGTCATGCACAAGCCCCCCGGGCTGGTCTGCACGCGCAGCGATGAAAACGGACGAGCCACGATCTACGAACTCTTGCCCCCTAGGCTTCACCATCTCGCGCACGTCGGGCGCCTTGACCTAGACTCCGAGGGACTCCTCATCCTCAGTAATGATGGAGAGCTTTCGCAAGCACTCACCCATCCCAGCCACAGCATTAAAAAGTTGTATCAGGTCACAACTGAGAACGCTTTCGAGAACTCCATCCTCAGCCAGCTGGAAAAAGGAGTCTTTACCGAAGTCGGTAAAGCTCGCGCCGTTTCCGTAAAACGCCTCTCCTCCCGCCGGATGGAAATGGTCCTCAACACCGGCCTCAAACGCCAGATCCGCTACATGGTGCAAGCCGTCGGCCACCGCGTCAAACGCCTTGTCCGCGTCCGCATTGGCGACCTCACGATCAATACCCTGAAGCCCGGAAAATACCGATTTCTAGAACCAGCCGAGCGAGACGCCCTCATGGCCCTCTCCGAAAAGAAGTCCGGACGTAAGAGTTAACCCCATTTCTTTCAAAAAACGCCCAATTTGCCCCCAGATTGGTGATTCGATAATTGTGTAAGCGGGGGCAAAATTGTTAATGTCAGCGAATCAAGATGAGCAAGACCAATATGAGCAAGACCACCGAAGAGCGCCTCTTCAAACCCTCCAAAGAATTTTCAAAAACGGCCCGAATCAAGAGCATGGCGCAATACAAGCGCATGCACAAGGAGTCGATCGAGAAACCAGGCGTCTTCTGGGCCAAAGAAGCAAAGGAGCTCGCATGGCAAAAGAAGTGGACGAAGCCACTCGAATGGAAGCCCCCCTATGCCAAATGGTTCGTAGGCGGAAAACTCAACGTCTGCGAAAGCTGCGTCGATCAGCACCTCACCAATGGCCGCGCCAACAAAGCCGCCATCATC
>JALZWJ010000363.1 GCA_023300065.1 Akkermansiaceae bacterium | reverse complement strand
GGCCTACTATCAGGAGGCAGGTCGTGCAGGTCGTGATGGCGAGGCCTCGGTCTGTGATCTTCTCTTTAACTATGCCGACACTCGGACGCAGGATTTCTTTATCGAGGGGGTGAATCCCGGGACGCAGTTGATTCGTGAGCTCTACGAGTTTCTCCTCAATGATGCGGATGATAATTACGAAGTTGTTCGCACTTTAGATGACATCAAAGCAGCGACGGGAGCAAAGAATGCCATGGCTCTCGGAAATGCGCTGAGTCACCTGATGCGCTCGCGCATGGTGGAGCGCTTTGATGTGCCGGGTTCCCGCGCAAAAGGGACTCGCCTTTTAAAGCCGGAAGTCCTCACTCGTGATCTGGAGATCAATGAAAAAGCGCTCGAAGAGAAGGAGCGTCGCGACCGCGAGAAGCTGGAGAAAATGGTTCAACTTTGCTACGCCAATACCTGCAGGCAGCAGTGGATCCTGGAATACTTCGGTGAGCTTGATGCGCCCGTCTGCGGGAGTTGTGATGTCTGCCAAGGCTCAGAGAATAGTGAGCGGCGGGCTCCTACGGAGGGGGAAGCCCTCATTGTCTTGAAGTTCCTCAGTGGTGTGGCACGGATGTCGCGCCGGACTGCCACTGGCTGGGAGGGTCGCTTTGGCCGGGGTCGTGTCATCCAGATGCTGGTAGGAAGTAAGTCGCAGGATGTTCTGCGCACGCGGCTTCATGAGCTGAAGACTTATGGTATTTTAAAAGAGGAGGGGACGGCTTACTTGAACTCGCTCTGTCGCCTCCTCCATGAGGGAGGTCTTCTTGTGACTCAGATGGGGGAGTATCCGCTCGTCACCCTCACTCCGCGCGGTGAGCAAGTGATGAAGAATCTTACAAGCTACGCCATCGAGTGGCCCGGGCAGACGGGTGCTCCAGCGGGGGTGGACATGGAGGACTTAGGCTTCGATGCGCGCGTCTACGAAAAGCTCCGTGACGTCCGAACTCAACTTGCCAAGGCTGAGCGGGTCCCTGCTTATGTCATTTTTTCAAACGACACTCTGCAACATCTCGCACGGCTGAGGCCTACCACGATGGAAGCAGGCTTGCTGGTGAAGGGGATCGGAGAAGCGAAGGCGGACAAATATCTAGAGTCCTTCCTTCGCGTGCTGCGCGATCTTTAGTCCTCTTCCACCAAGATGGCGCGAGGGGGCGGCTTGCTCTCCACAGGTTCGACCAAGATCGGATCTTCGACTCCGGAAGCGGCAGGATCTCCCGAGATTACTGCTACGGGAGGCAGGATGATCGGGGTTTCCTCCACGGTGGTAGGAGTAGTCGGGGAAGAGTTTTCAGGCTGAGGAGCTTGAGGATTCGTGCTTTCTTCTTGAGAAGCAACGGGGAGATCAGAGCTGGTAATTTTTTTCTCAATTTGAAGGAAGCCCCAGATCGCTCCTGCGATGAGACCTCCGGTGACGAGACAGATGACGGCTGTTTGACGATGTTTACCGGATGATTCACGAACCTCCTTTTTGCGCGGCTTCGGGCCGGAGCGTGCCTTTGTAGGCCTGCTAGGCTGGGGTTCATCCTGCACGAGGTAGTCGAGATTCTCGGAGTGGGTGAGGACATTCCCGGTCTCGAAGCAGTCGAGCCATTCGTCGGCATCGATGTTAAGAAACTCGGAATACTGTCCGAGAAAGCTCTTTGCGTAAGAGGGGCTTGGGAAGCCAGAGTAGTCATTTTCCTCAAGGGCGCGGAGAGTTGCTACGGGAATGCGCATCTCGTGGGAGATGCCAGCAAGACTTATTTTCTTTTTCTCACGAGTGAGTTTGAGTTGTTCACCAATGTCAGTCCATTCGCTCATTATTTTGAAATTCGGGTAAGTGGGTAGCTTGGGTTGACTCTCTCTGGGGGGGAGAGCAAAGGGGAGTTTCGTGTTACCTAGTAAGGATAGTTGCACTTGGCCTGTATCATACAGAAATTTAGCGGTTTGTAAATAAATCTTGATTTTTTATAAATATTAATTAACTGAGCATCGTTTGTCAGGCGTTCAATAATGAAAATTGAAAGGGCTTCACTTCTCGCTTTTGCTTTGACGAGCCTCTCTCTAAGTTGCGGGCTTTCTGCGCAGACCCTCTTCTCGTTTTCTTCTGACTTCAGTGATCCGAGCTCCTTCGAGGGAGACTTTAATCAAAATGCAACGGGAGAAGGCGGCCTTCACCCGAATAGTATTTATTCATAGAATCCTAAGTTGAGCATGTGACACCGAATACTGCCATTCTGAATTCGTCCCAGGCTGAAAATATCTCCGGGGTTGCTGCGATCGCCGGGGCGGAAGTTTCAGGAGCTGACCTCTGATGAATTATTAAAAGATTCCTCTTCGGCTTATTCGGAATCTCAATTGGCACATTTATTTCGAGTATCACGCCCTCGGAAGTTGAGGGTGAGAACGAGGGATGAGAATGCGGAAGAGGTTAGAAAACAGGTGAGAGCTCATCTTCTTAAGGAACTGAATGATCTTAAAGAAGCTCATCCGGAGATCGATTTTCGGCGCTTGTCTCCGGAGGCGACGAGGGTTCTTGATGACTGGAAGGTGTTGGTGAAAGAACTCAAGACCTTTTCCATGCAAGGACTTTCGAGGAAGCCTCCGATAAGATCAATGAGGCAAATTCATGCTTTCTCAAAAAAACTGGCACAGGCGGTGCTCATCTGATGGCGACAGAGGGAGTAGTGTCCCTTTGTTTGTTTCTAAATAGTGTGTGTGAAAGGGCAGGTCTTCGGACCTGCTCTTTCCGTGTCTGGACCTGTTCAAGAGTGATGGAGCAGGAAGGCGAAGAGGAATAAAATGCCGGCGGCGAGATCTCTCTTACTGAAATGGGCGCTGACGGAAGATTTTCGAAGGAAGTTTAAGAGGGCGCCGGTGGGGCAGCCGTATTTACAGTAGGCGAGGGGGATGAAGAGGGAGGCGAGGAGGCCGATGACGGCGAGGAGAATGGTGGCGAGGCCGGCGCTGCGCCAGAGCCAGGCGTCGAAGGCCTCGAAGTCGGCGTAGTTTACGGAGGTGGTGAAGAGGGCGAGGAGGGTGATGACGACGAGGAGGGTGGAGGGGAGGAGGGAGAGGGTTTTGTGGAGTTTTTTAGGGATCTTCAGGGGCTTGAGGGGGAGTTTGTTAAGCCATTGCTGGAGGAAGCCGTGGGGGCAGAGTTGGTGGCAGTAAAGTTGGTGGCCGCTGGCCCAGGGGATGAGGAGGGCGGAGGCGGCGAGGAAGATGAGGCCCCAGGAATCTGCGAAGGGGAGGCCGTGGCGGGCCCAGCCTAGGAGGAGGGCTTGGGAGAGGAGGTCGCCGAGGATGAGGCCGAGGGTGATGACGACGGTGAGTTGCCAGGCGAGGCGGGCGAGGGGCTGGCCGCGGAGCTTGGTGAAGGAGAAGATGAGGGCGCCGAGGGTGAGGAGGATGAGGGCGATGTTACGCCAGGGGATGGTGAAGGGGATGGGGGTGCGGTCTGCCTGGAAGCGGGCGAGGCGGCGTTTGACGGATTCGGCAATGACCCAGGAGGTGTCGGTGGCTCCGGAGATACCCTCGATGATTTCGTGAGAAGAGATGATTTCGGTGATGGGTTTCCCGTTGTAGAGTTGGAGGTAGTCGCTGTTGTCTAGGATGCGTTCGTAGTAGTCTTCGTTATCGTAGCTTTTGCGGAAGCGGAGGCCTTTGACGGTCTCGGCTTTTTGATCGAGGAGGATGAGGACATCGGTGGGGCCTTGGAAGCCTTTGAGGTATTCGAGCTGGGGGGCGGTGCGGAGGGCGTGGCCGATGATTGTGCGAGATTTGTCGTAGAGGCGGACGGTGCCGGGGAGTTCTGGGTGGTTATCTATGGCGGTGGCCTCGGGGAGGAGGAGGGCGAACTCGGGGAGGAGTATTTCGGTGGGGAAGAGGCGGGAGGTTGTTTGCCCGCCGAGGCGCTCGATGATACTGCGGGAGATGGCGACGCTGGTGAGGGTGGAGCCGGAGACTGCGTCGATCTCTGGGTTACCGGGGGAGCCGAGTTTGAGGAGGTGGTGGGCTTGCCAGAAGGTGGGGTCGGTGATGACGGACTGGAGGTGGTCTTGGGTGTCGGGGGAGGAGAGGAGCTTGGTGCCGATGAGGCGGCCGGTGGGGTCTAGAGCGAGGGCGATGTCGGCAGGGCCAGAGTAGCCGCGAATGTGCTGGGTCTGAGGGAGGGTGGTGAGGAGGTAGCCGAGGTGGGTGCCTTTTGCGTCGCTGACCTCGTGGGATGCGGGGTCGAGGGTGGCGGCTTCTGGGAAGAATTCTTGGAGGGGGAGTGTTTTTTGAGAGGGTGGGGTCCAGCCTTGGATGAGCCATGCGATGCCTAGGATGACGGCAAGGCGGTAGAGGCGGACGAGGGTGGGCATGGGGGAGTTTGAACCTCAAAGGCGCAAAGGCGCGAAGCTTTTTTTAAGGCGGAGTTTTGGCGGGGGCGCCTTTTTTGATCGTTATTGTTTGATGAGCTGGACGGCGTCGATTCCTAGGACTCCTTCTTTGCGATTTGAGATGGTGAGGGATCCGGGGAGGACGTCGGTGAAGGGGAAGGTTCCTAGGATGGCGTAGGCTTTGTTTTTCGGTGCCTTGGTTTGGTCTAGGGTGAGGGTTTCTTTTCCGCCTCCGTGGGTGATTTCGATTTGCGCGGAGGTGGTGCGGCTTTTGTGGGTTTGCCAGTAGAAGCGGACTTCGTAGTTGCCGCTGTTTTTGACGCGGAGGGGGAAGGTGGCGGAGGCGGGGCCGGAGGAGTATTGGTAGCCGCGGTCGAGGTTGGGCTTGAGGTTATTGGCTTTGATCCACTTTCCTTTGAGCTTGGCCTTGGAGTCATCGAGAGAGAGGCCCGCGAGTTTGTCGGTTTTTTGCTCCTTGGGATTCACGCGGAGGCCGTCTTCGGGGATGGGCGGGGTGGTGAGTTTGGCGTCTTTCGTTTCGCGGAAGGCACGGCCGGGTTGCTGCATGAGGTCGATGAGGGCAGGGAGGTGGTTTTGGTAAACTCCGCGTGGGGTTGTGCCCTGGGTGGTGGCGATCCAGGCGGCTTTCCCGACGACTTCCCCCATCATGCCGCAGGTGCGCATGACTCTGGTGGTGCCGAGGGCGCGGCGGTCTACGGAGGCGCAGCGACCGGCCATGAAGAGGTTTTCGATGTTTTTGGAATACATGATGCGGTAGGGGATGGCGTAGCCATTTTGGCGGTCGACGCCGGTGTCATGGACGGCCCTCGATATGAAGGGGTTTTCTTTGGCTTCCCCTTTCATGTATTGTTTTTTGGGGTAGTGGAGGTCGATGGACCAGGTGGTGGGGACGGAGGCGTCTGGGAATTCTTTTCGGTTTACGATGTGATCGCCGGTGAGGATGAGGTCTCCCTCAAGGCGGCGTGATTCACGGTTTCCTCCGATGAAGGCCATCCACATGAGTTGGGCTTTTTGATGAGCGTTTGCTTTTGGGCCGTGTTTGAGGGCGGTGAAGGCGCCGAAGTTTGCGCGTAGGTTCCAGTCACGGACTGCTTCGAGGTCTTCGATGGGGTGTTTGTCAAAGCCGCCTTCCCAGAACCATTCGGCTTTGTAGAACTTTTTGTAGGGTCCGCGGGAGGCGTGGAGAGGTGGGAAGTCGCCGATGTTGAGCGGGAGGGCCCATGGAGTTTTAGGCCATGCGATGGCTCGGTTAGCGGGCTTCCAGGACCACATGTTAGACATACCCATGTGCCCTTTTTCGAGCATCATGAATTTCGCGCCAGCGAGGGCCCCGATGGTGCCGTGGCCGGTGCCATCGCAGAAGAGGGTTCCTTTGAAACGGGTGAAGCGGCCGGTGGTGGTGTCTACGGCGGTGACGGATTGGATTTTGTTGTCCTTCGCTTCGACTTGGAAGGCGAAGTGGTTGAGGTAGAGGTCGAGGTTCTTTTCGGCGCGGGCTACTTTTTCTTTGAGGGCGTCGGTGTATTCTTCGTTGAGGCCGGGTGAGTCGTGGGAGAAGTCGGTGAATTCATCGACGATCTCGCCGAGGCGTGGATATTTGCCGCGTTGGGTGCCGCCCATGGCCCAGACGTGGACCTCTGATGAGCCGTTCCCACCGAGGACGGGGCGGTCGTGGATGAGGGCGACTTTGAGACCTTGGCGGGCACCGGAGATGGCGGCGGCGAGGCCGGAGTAGCCGCCGCCTACGACGACGAGGTCGTAGCCGTCTTTGGTGGGTGGTTCAGCGGGGAGGCCGAGCTGCTGGCGGCGGAAGTCGAAGAGGGCTTGGTCGTCATTGGGTGGAGTGAAGTCTGCGTCTTTGGTGAAGAAGAGGGCATCGCAGCGGCCGTTGAAGCCTTTGAGGTCTTTTAGGGAGATGGTGGTGTTAGGATTTGTGATCTCGATTGAGCCGCCTTTTTGCCAGTGCCATTCGGAGCCCTCGTTTCCGAAGGTTTTAACCGCTTTGCCATCGATGAGGACTTGGAATTCTCCGGGGGTGCCGGGGGCCTCCCATTGGGCGACCCAGTCTTTGGTGCGGACGTGGAGGTGGTAGGTGCCGGTGGAGGGGAAGGTGATTTTTTGCGAAGCATCTGCGACGGGGGTGCCCAGTCCATGAGCGATGAGGTAGGCGGAGCCCATGTTGAGGATGAACTGGGAGTCGGTGGCCCAGCCGCCGCGATTTTCGAAGGCTTCGGCTTCGAGGAAAAGGGAGTCGTCCGCGTGAAGTGGATTTAAGAGGGCTGCGGTTAGGACGAGTTTGACAATTTTAGAGAGCATTTGGATGTGAGATTCTTTAATGGATATTGTCTCGAAGCGGAGGATTTATCACAAAAAAGGGAAGGTGAAGGATGATTTGAGAAATTTTGAGAGCAGAGACGGGCAGGTCTGTCCACAGAGCGTCGAGGTGAAAGACGATTAGGGCGCGGCGAAAAAGTCTCATAGACTAAACGCGATAACGGGGAATTCCTTTCGGAAAATCCCCCGTTATTAAGTGGTGATCAGAGCGGCCTATCCTTCGGTGCGAATTCGGTAAAAGGCTCTTTCGAGTTCGGGGGAAGGATCGGAAAAGTTGGTTGAGCCAGCTTGGCCTGTTGCGTCGTCGATTTCCTGCCAGTCGGTGAGGTCGGTTGCTCTGTCGATGAAGTATTCGACGTCTAACTCGGAGGCCCAAGTCAGTGAAATTGTTCCTGTTTGAGGATCTCGCACGAATGAGGTGATTTCTAATACGAATGCGGAGTCAATTGGAAAGCCGGAAGTGATTGTGAAATCATCGATGGTGAAGGCGTCATTATTTGAGCCAACTCCGACGGAGTGTGTGCCGGTGATAATGAGGTCGGGATCTGTGAATTCCACGGGTTCGTCATCACCGTAGTTGACGGTCACTAGTCCGGTTGTCGCGTTATGCCTGAGTGTGACTAGAGTGGATTCATCGCTAAAGGTAATGGCATTCGGAATTTCTCGGAAGCGGATTCGCTCTCCGTTTACGACTTGGTAGAGGGATAAGCGGTTGTTTTCGGCCAAGGCTTCGAGGAGGAAGAAGTTGTCTTCATCGACATAGCCAAAAACGAAATCTTGATCTTGGAAGATGTTTCCTGGTTCTAGACTCGTGAAGGTGGCGCTGATCTCGTAATGCCCGCCGACTTGAGTCGGGGCTAGTGCAATTGTCCCAAGGGTGGGACGATCATTTTCGCCTCGGCGGAAGTCGTAATTAGCCGTCAACTGCTCTAAGTTGCCATTTTGCTCAACCCAGTTCGCATTTGCAATTTCTTCTTCCCCATCACGGTCCAGAAAAGTCCACCCGGTGATGGTGTTATCATCGAAGTCATCCGAGAAGATGGCTGTTTGTGCGTGGGAAAGAAGCGTCATGAGGGTAGCGGCTGCCACCCAAAATGCAAGTGATCTAATGTTCATTGGGAGTTGTGTGTGGGTTGCAGTTGACGGATATACGGTATGACTATCGGCGGCGACGAAGGAGGGTGAGTCCAGCGAGGCTCAGGAGAGCGAGTGAGCTGGGCTCAGGAATTTGTTCGATCTGAAAGTTGTCGATGGCGAAGGCGTCGTTGTTCGAGCCGACGCCATTTAGTCCGGTAGCGAAGGTGAGGCTTCCTCCTAGATCAAAAGTTTGAAGCGAGGTGCCGTCATAGGTGACTGCAACCGAGCCGGCTGCGCTGTCGATTTCAAGAGAAACGGCAGTTACGCCTTGGTTAAAGGTGATTCCTCGAAAAGCTGAGACCGTCCGCTCGCCGTTGCTGACTGTGTTAAAGTTAGCACGGCGACCGTTCGCAACATTAGAATTCACGAATTCGATATAGTTAAAGTTATCTGCATCGACGTAACCAAAAACAACAACCTGATCTTGGAAGTTATTGGTGTTTTCGAGGCTGTCCATCGTCAGTGAGATAGTGTAGGCTCCTCCAATATTTCCGGAGCCAGAAAGGCCAATAGTGCCGAGTAACGGATCGTTGCTTGCGTCTCTGGGGAAGTCGTAGGCAGCGACTGTTTGCGATAGCACTCCAGAAGCTTCTGCCCAAGAAGCATTGCCGATTTCAGTAGGGCCGTTACGATCGAGAAAAGTCCACCCAGTGATGGTGTTGTCATCGAAGTTATCGGTGTAGACAACTACAGCTTGGGCGGGGAGTGCGAGAGCGAGAGCGCTGAGGGCGAGAGTGTGTTTTTTAATCATTGTTTGTTTTTGTGTTTGTGGAGAAGTGAGTTATCCCAATGTAGTATTGTTGTGGATGTGTGGGAATGACACATTTTTTCTAAAAAAGAAGAATAGGGATTCCTGTGTGGCAAATTTGAAGGCCGAAAACAACTAGTTTATGACTTATGAATGATTCCGGACCAATTGAACCCGTAAAGCCAGATCAGGTGGATTTGGTGGTGAGGGCGAGAAAGGGGGATCTTCAGGCTTTTGAGCAGATTGTCCGGAGTGAACAGGACGCGGTTCGGGCCTTTCTGGCAGTGAGGTTATCGCGCTCTGATGAGGCGGAGGATTTGGCTCAGGAGGCTTTTATCGTGGCGCATCGCGAGCTTAAGTCGTTCGAGGGGCACCGTCCTTTGAGGCCTTGGTTGATCGGGATTGCGCATAATTTGCTCCGTAATCATCTGCGCAAGTTTCGGGCAGAGCCGATTGGTGGGCATGAGGAGCTTCAGGTGGCTTTTGATGGTTATCTGTCGAGTCAGCGTGTTGATTTGCATACTCCCCGTGTTTTCATCGATTTGGAGGAGTGCCTTGCGGAGTTGGATCCGGAGGCGAAGGAGTTGATCGAAGCTCGTTATGTGAATGGGGAGTCGATTAAGGAGATTCAAGAGAGGGTCGGAAAGGGGCATTCAGCTCTGACGATGTATCTGCACCGGATTCGTGAAGCGTTGGGTCAGTGCATTCAGCGAAAGAGGAAACATTCATTAAGTGGAAATTAGATGATGAAGGAGAACGAAGAGATTGAACGGTTCTTTGCGGCTATGGAAGAGGGCGGGCTGGATGATTCCCAGGCCTCCAAGCTTGCAGAAGCGATTAAGGGGGATCCCGCTTTGCTGGATCGCTTCGGATCTTTGGTGGCAATAGAGAGGCTGCTTGCGTTGGGGTTAAGCCGCGATGCGGGAGAGCATTTTGCCTCGAATACCATTAAGAGGATTAGCCTTCAGGAGGAAGAGGGCTCGCAAGAGGATTTTGTGTCTTGGGTGATCAGGAAGCTAAGGCGGGAGCGCGCGGTGCGGGTCGCTTTTTGGGGGGGAGGGATTGCGGCTGTTGCGCTGGCGATATTTTCGCTGATGTCACTTTTGAAAGAGGCTCCTCAAGAGGGGGGGGCTGCGGTGGTCGCAAGAATTGTGGGGAGTGAAACGGGTGATCGACGGGTGAGTCGAGATTCTGATTTGAGGGTGGGAGAGCGAGTGGGGATTGAAGACGGGCTTCTTGAGGTGGTATTTTCTACGGGAGTGAAGTTGGTGCTCAACGGGCCGGTGGATTTTGAGGTGACGGGAGTGAATAGCGGCTATCTGCACCGTGGCCGACTAGTGGCGGAGATTGTCAATGAGCAGGGTAAGGGGTTTACGATCGATGGTCCAAGTGGGCGCTTGATTGATCTGGGGACGAAGTTTGGAGTCTCGGTGGATGAGGCGGGGGAGATGGAAGTGCATGTGCTTGAGGGGATCGTGGATGCGATGCCTAAGGTGGGCGAGATGAGGCGCTTACGTGAAAACGAGGCGATGCGGTTTACGGGAGATGATTCCAAGCTGCTCGAAAGCGCGGATGGAGGCGCCTTTTTTACGCAAATGCCGCCGGGCCGTTCAGCGCCGCTTTCTTATGTGCGTTGGAGTTTTGATGAAGAGGATGGTGACGGGTGCCTCGATACGGGTTATCAGCTTGGTGAAGGGAAGGCTGATGCTCAGTTTAGAAAAAACTCGCGAGGAGGGGTGTTTCCGGAGCGGATTCAGGGGCGCTTCTCGAACGGGCTTAAATTGGGAGGAAGTGGGTATCTGCATTCAGATTTCGAGGGGGTGGTCGGTGCCGGACCTCGGACAGTGGCATTTTGGGTGAGGATTTCTGAGGACTTTGCGGCGAGAGAAGGGTTCGGAATTGTAAACTGGGGCAGTTATGCCAAGGAGGGCGCCGCGTGGCAGGTTTCGATTAATTCTCTTGAGCAGGAGGGGCCGATGGGGCGCTTAAGAATCGGGACAAATCGTGGTGAAGTGATTGGCGTGACTGACCTTCGAGATGGCGAATGGCATCATTGCGCGGTGGTCCTTTATGGGGACCGAGATGGGAAGCCAAACACGGCGACTCACATTATGCTTTATGTGGATGGGCAGATCGAGAGTGCTTCGCGCAAATCCGTGCTGCCAATCGATACTGTGCCTCAGGGGGGAAGTCACAAAGGTCACCCCGGAATTTGGATTGGCCGAAACATGGGGAGCTGGTTCAGCTCGGTCCCAAATGGCCTTTATGGAGATTTTTTTCGAGGTGATCTCGATGAACTCATAATCTTTGACACGGCGCTCAATCACGCGGAGATTAATTTATTGAAGGATGAAAATGAAATGCCGGCCCATCATGAATAGATTCTCGACAGTAATCATCACGAGTTTGGCCTTTTGGGGTTTTGCTCATGCGAACCCGGTTGAGGTTCCTTATTCGACTGATTTCTCATCTGACTTTGGAGACTTTTTTGTCCCGAGTGGGAATGGGTTTAATGCGGGGCACGATTTCCGGGCTGAGAATTATCAATCATGGGTCACTGTGGTTAATCAGACCGTGACGGCCTCGATGCGAGCCGACACACTGGCGGGCGAGGAGTTTTTTCTTAAGGTGACGATTGATCCACTGGAGATCGTGGGGGGGGCTCAGTCTTTCGGTTTCGGGGCGTGCGGAAATACGAATACCTTCGGGAGTTACTATCTTGCCGATGTGAAGCCTGCGACGAACACTTTCCGGATTTTACAGATTAGTGGGGGGACTACGACGATTGCGGCGGAGACTTCGATCGAGAATCTCTCACTCACTGATCTGAATCCTTTTGAACTGGAGCTGACGGGGGTGCGGTCTGGGAATTCTATCACGCTATCGCTCACGGTTCGTAAGGATGGTGCGAGTGATACCTTAAGTGGCACGGATACGACGTCGCTCGATGGTCCCTTTTTCGGTCTCCGATTACGTAATCAAGGGACCCGCTATGAGTGCCACTTTGATGATTATGAATTACGGCCACTGCACATGGTGGCGGTGACTTCTTCTCCATCGCAATTTGCGCCGATGGGAGAGTTTTACGAGTATCAAGTGGGCACTGATGTTGGGGCGAGTTTCACTCCAGTGAGCGTTCTTCCGAGTTGGCTCACTCTGACTTCTGCGGGTCTTCTTAGCGGAACCCCGGGTGCAGGAGATGCGGG
>JALZWJ010000362.1 GCA_023300065.1 Akkermansiaceae bacterium | reverse complement strand
TCCAGCACGAGCTCGCCCTCGTCGTCCTCCTAGAACAACTCTACCGCGCCTACACCATCAAACGCGGCGAGCCCTATCATCGATAGCTTCTAAGCACACTCGTCCGCAACCTCGCATGAATACCGATGCTTAATTCCTTAGTCCGAAGCGTTCTCGCTCTGCGACAAGTGTATTGTCGTATTCCGATCACTCCTCTGGCGGCGGCAGTGGTTGAACCCGGAAGAATGCTCGGGGTAAATTCAGAGGGACCGAGACCCTATCGTAGCTTTCATCAATCGGAATCAAAGTAGCACCATCGGGAATCCATGATGACCAAGTATCGAGATCCAAGCTTCGGAAGTATTGGAATTCTACACCTTCGTTTCCAGCATCTCGCCGTCTGCTAAAAGTCAGGATCGGACCGGATTCGTCGACCCGAATTTTTGGTCTTCCCTGATGGTTTGGGTCCACTTTGTCGGGATCTGATCCAAAAACGAACTCCTCCCAATTCGTTAATGTATCGCCGTCCCAATCCGCGAGGGGAGAAGCTGAATGGCCGCTAAGATCATTGCTCGCTGCCCAGAAGGAGAAACTCGGTCGCTGTGCGGTTTGGGTGATTTTAAACCATTCAAGTCGAGAATTGGCAGATCCGACAACTAGATCTTTATTACCATCGCCATCTAGGTCAGAGAGAAGAAAGGAGTCTCTTGATGCCCATCTGGTCTTCGAAAATGGCGTCAACAGAGTCATCTCAGCGTCAGCATGTTCTGCACTCCCTCTATTCTCGAGCCATCCAATACGATTCCAGCCGTTGATCCGGGAGGTGTGCATTGCCGATATTTGATCCAGGTCTCCATCGCCATCCAAATCAAGTCGAGTAGTTGGAGTATCCAACTGGGAGGAAGGGCTAATGCCCCCTCCAAATTCACGTAATTTTGTGAATACCCCGCTCTCATTCTCGATCCAGTATTCGCCGGAGCTGACGGTAGCATCCATTATGTGGACATGGAGGTCCAAGTCCCCATCTTGGTCAAAGTCCGTAGGCCGACCAAAAAGAGTAGCATTCTCGAGAACTTGAACTGGCGCTTCGAAGGCTCTCGATTGAGAACTCCAAAACCGTAATTGAATGGAAAATCGGGGGGCGGCATCCGTCGGTGAACTGAGGTTTTGGATGTAAACGAGGTCCTCGACATCATCACCATTGAAATCTTCAAACTTAAGCGACTTCAATTCAGCATCCTCAATTTCGAGATAATCAATCAAACCAAAATCACCCGATGAGTCCTGAAAGAGGTAGCTGATCGTAGGGATAATCTCGTAATTTACTGAATCGGAGATGATCTTACGAAAGACCAGCATTCCCAGTCCTCCTGGGAGCCAATCGATGTCGGAAAATTCACCGCCAAGTTGCGCAAGTGATCCGTCCAATTGAAATGTCTTGAGAACACTAATAATCGTATTTTCGCCAGGGAGAATTGATCGCGAGAACGACTCGCCACTACCAATATTTTTCCACAGTATGAGGCTTCCTGTGTTATTGGTAGAGAGACGCCCCTCCTGAAGTGTGATCAGATCAGGAAGCCCATCAAAATTGATGTCCGAAGCTAGCTGCAAGCTTTGCTGGTAGGATGGTTCTACAATGGAATTTCGGATTGATTCATAGGGGCCACTCACCGAGTCTTCGAGCCAAAAAACCTCATCTGTCGCGCCCCCGTTAACGCGATCTGGACCGTTAATGGTAACGACCAAATCATTATTTCCATCCCCATCTATATCGGCATTTATTAGTTCGCTCACGCCAAAAGTGTTGAACGGAATTGCTTTAACAAGGGCTTCTGCAGAGAGCTTTACTCCGTTCCACACCAGTTGATAACTATCCACTTTGGCCTCTAGTAATCGCGGTGTAATTGTGAAGATGAAACGCTCGCCTCGCACCCCGTAGGTCCTTGATCGGGCTATATTGAGAGGCAAGAGATCCCGTTCTTTACTTGTCGCGGAGACGGCTACTGACCCGTCATCGGCTCTTGTCACAATCGACAAGTAGTCCACGTTATCGACATCGTAGCTGAGACAAAACTCCAGCGGTCCTCCTCCGTCTGTGCGCTTGATCGGATCGATCTCAAAGCTTATACGATCACCGAGCGACGGAAGGCCCATATTTTGCTGTTGCGAAAATTGACCACGGCCTTGATTGAGCCTGATGATTAACCCCGAAGTGGTTGAAGCGCCAACCAGATCAGGCATCCCGTCCCCATCCCAATCAACAAAAGGATGATTATTCCCCCAGCCCGTGACGTAGGAAAGATTTACATTCGTTTGGGTTAAATTCAAAGAGCCCTCTCCAAGAAAGACGATGTAATGTGCAAACACTATGTCTTTTCTGCCATCCCCATCAAAATCTTGAAGTGGCACATCTAGCGGAATGAGTTTATCGCTCCGGTCATCGAGATCGGGTTCTCTGACCAAAACCGTGGTAAAGCCCTCCTCAAAAGTGGCACCTCCAAGGCCGCGGACCAAACAAATAGACTGATTACTATTCTCATCTCGTTCAAGAAGCCCTAGAATATCAAGAAGGCCATCACCATCGAAATCTACGAAGCCAAGAGTCTCCCATTGCTCCAGACTTGTGTTGATGGTAGGAAACCATTCACCTCCCTTCGAAAAATTTCCAAGACCGTCATTGAGATACCATGTTACCCAGCCAAAAGATTTCTCATGAGTGATGACATCCAAATCTCCATCCAAATCCAGATCGACAGCGGTCGTTTCAGTTGGCTGGGCAACGTAATTAGTTAGCTCTCGTGAAGGGCCGATCGAAATCTGGCCGAAGAGACTTGAAATGCTCAGAATTTGAAAAATTAAAAGAAGAGGGGTTTTCATAGTATCTTTCTGTGCTAGTGCATTTTCATACTCCATTCAGCGACTGCTGAAAATTTAATTTCGTCAAAAAGGTCTACGCCTAGGAAATGGACCCCAGTCTCAATACAATTACCGTCATCACCGTCCAGCACGAGCTCGCCCTCGTCGTCCTCCTAGAACAACTCTACCGCGCCTACACCATCAAACGCGGCGAACCTACCATCGATAGCGGCGTCTGCCCTGGAGCAGGTTGCCGGGCAATATCCCGACTAGAGCCCTGCGCCGACTTTGAGTGAGAACGGCACTTTTACCACTTCCAGATCAGTCCACGTATCGAGTCCCATTGTCAGGTTCTTGACCTTCCTCTTCAGACTAAACGTCACGGTGTAAGTCTTCTTCCCGAACATCCCCATCGCTGAACTTCCATTCTGATTTGATTCGTTCTCCTTCCCTTCTCCGTCATAGAACTTGATGCTCTTGAAGTCCTCATGACTCACCTTGCTCTGCAGTTTGATTTGAAGGGCATCATCACCCCAGTCAGGTTTTTTAACGCTCAAGATCTCAAAGCGGTGCTCTCCCACCACGAATTTCGAGCCCTTTTTTAAGGCCACTTTCTTCGACTTCTTCAGTTCACTTTTCGAGGCCATGAGGATGCTCGCTTCCCCTTCCATGACGATACTCGCCGCGCCTCTTTTAGGAACCCCTTCAGTTTCCACCGTAGTCAAGAGCGCCTTCCCATCACTGCTCGCGTCAGATCTTTCGAAGCGATAAGGCTTTGAAGAAAAACGACTCTTAGCCTTCATGAAATCAGTCCCCTCGCCGTCTCCAAAAACCGATAACTTGGAGCCCTTTTCATCAAGCTTCACAATGCTCTTCCCCTCACTCTTAAAAAGAAGCGCCACTCTTGTTCCACGATGCCAATTGAAAGCCCGCAGCTCGGCACTCCCTTTTTCGCCCTCCACTTTATAACCGTCATCAACCACCTGCAGACCAGCAACCGACATCTTGACTTCCGCGGAGGCAGACCCCGTGGCGATTACCAGTGCGGCCAACCCGAATGTTAAAAGAACTTTTTTCATCAAGCCCAAGCTACCCCTCTAGACCAAGATGGCAATCCACTTCTCTACTCTCAACCCTCACGGCTTCTTGCTTGGGACGCTGGCCTGCAAGCATCCCCACAAAAAAACGCCCACCCTGTAAAAGACAGGATGGGCGTTTGAAGCGATTCAGCGAACTTACTCTGCCCCTTCCAGAAGCTTAAAGAGCTCTGAATCGGTCGAGAGGATGACGGTCGTTTTGTCATCGAGAATGTCGTCATAGGCCTCCAAGGTTTTGACGAACTCGTAGAAGCTTTCCTGCTCAGGAGTCCCGCCATAGGCCTCGGCATAGATGCGGGTTGACTCGGCATCGGCGTCGCCAAGGATCGATTGGACGCTTTTGTAAGACTCCGATTCGATCTTCTTCACCTCACGCTCCATCTTGCCCTTCCAACGCGCCGCTTCTCCGGCTCCCTCAGAGCGGAAACGTTCTGCGATCTGCTGGCGCTCAGAAATCATGCGCTGATAGATGCGCGGTGCGACTTCGCTATTGTAATTGATCCGCTTGAATCTGAGGTCGAGCAAGGTGATGCCAAAGTCCTCGAGCTTCGTCTTGGCCGTTTCGAAGACACTCTGTTCGATCGCTCGGCGACCAACTTTAATGACATCGAAATCGATCTCCTTTTCAACAAGAATATCGGTAGCTTGTGGCTTACGATCTTTGGTGGATCTCACGACCTCGATGAGATCGTGCCTTGCCACCGCATTCCGGGTTTCAGAACCGAGAATATCATCCAGACGTGAGAGCGCTCTCCGCTCATTGGTCAGCTTTCTGAAATACGTGAGTGGGTCAGAGATCTTCCAACGGGCAAAGGTATCAACCCGAATGTAAGTCTTATCACGAGTTGGCATCTGGGAACTTGCGCCGTCCCATGCGAGGACTCGTTTTTCGATTTCATTCACCTTGACGACGAAGGGGATCTTAAAATGAAGACCCGCTTCGCTCACGGGTTCGCCGACCGGTTTACCGAACTGGGTTAGGATCACCTGTTTGTCCTCCCGCACCGTATAAACCGTCCCCGTCACGAAGAGGAGAACGATCACTACGAAGCCGAAGATCAGGAGTGCGACTGCTTTTTTCATCGGGCACCACCCTTTCCACCGAGAACGTTATTAAGGTCGAGGAGAGGCAGCGGTTTACTGGCCTCTCCATTCATGATCACTTTGCTCTTTAGGAGCGGGAGGACGTCTTTCATTTTTTCTAAGTAGAGGCGCTTGCGCGTGATTGCGGGGGCCTTTTGATATTCGTTAAAGAGAGCGAGGAAGCGCTCGGCATCACCCGTTGCTTCGTTGACCCGTTGGAGGCGGTCACCCTCGGCGCTGCTGATTTTTTGGTCAGCTTCCCCCTTGGTGCGTGGCACCGCTTTGTTATAGAGGCCCTTTGCCACGTTGATTTGCTCCGCCTTTTGTTGCTGGGCTTGGTTCACCTCGTTAAAGGAGGACTGCACCGGCCTTGGCGGGTTCACATTTTTCAACTGGAGTTGGTCGATCTGCAATCCTAGTCCGTAGGAGTCTACGAGTTCTTGGAGCTTCACTAAGGCATCCGTCTCGATCGACTGCCGACCAATCGTGATCACCTCATCGACCGTGCGGTCTCCCACCACCTCACGCATCACCGATTCCGAGGCATCGCGCATCGTGTCTTCCGGATCACGCACCTGAAAGAGGTAGGCTTGCGGGTCGCTGATATTGTATTGCACAACCCATTCCACGAGAGCGGAGTTCTTATCTCCCGTGATCATGGTTTGCTCAGCTTGCCATTCTTCTGGGCGGCTCTGATAGCGGTTCGTGGCATCCTTGGTGCCGAACCCAAATTCCATTTTAAGGGTCCGGGAGACGGGAATTACCTCCTTCGTCTCGAACCAAAACGGCAACTTAAAGTTCAGCCCTGGCTCAGTGGTCCGGTTATATTTTCCAAAGCGTAGGATCACGGCCTGGGAATCTGCCGGGACGGTGTAGTAGCTGGTGAACACCCCCGCTAGCACAATGACTGCGGGAATGATCAGACCAGCGCGCGTCCCCAACTGCTTCACAGCCTGACGCGCAGC